>NZ_JBFUCB010000628.1:0-3423 GCF_056405435.1 Rhizobacter sp. P1_G5
GCTCCGACAGGCCTTCGGAATAGACGTCGGCGGTGTCGATGAAGTTGATGCCGGCATCGAGCGCGCGGCCCACCAGCGCATCGGCCTCGTCCTGCTGCAGCTTGCCGATCTGGCTCCAGATGCCGCCCGAGCCGCCGAAGGTCATCGTGCCCAGGCACAGTTCCGAGACGAACAGGCCGGTGCGGCCGAGTTTGCGATGTTGCATGTCCAGCTCCTTGTGACGTTGCCCCGGGAGGCGGGGCCAGGGCGGCAGTGTCCAGCCGCCGGCCGCCGCCGCGCCAGCACGTTCCTGCAGAGTTCTTGCCCATTTCTCCAGACCGCTCGGCGCCGTGGTGCAGGTGCGCGTGGACAGCGCTAAGCTGCGACGCACCCGATCCTCCACGCCCCCTCACGCACACGCGACGCCGCCATGGACGACCCCCTCGAACTCGACGACGCCCGCCGCTCGCTGGTCGGCATGCTGAACCGCGCGACCGCCGGCACGGAAGGCGTCGTGCAGACGCCGGTGCCCGGCCTCATCGTCTACCGCATCGCGAACCCGGGCGGGCCGAAGCACCACGTCTACGAACCGGCGCTGGCGCTGATCGCCCAGGGCTCCAAGCAGGTGATGGTCGGCGACGAGATCCACACCTACGACGCACTGCACTACCTGGTGACTTCGGTCGACCTGCCGGTGGTCGGCCAGGTGCGCGTCGCGAGCGACACGCTGCCCTACCTGGGCCTGCGGCTGTCGCTGGACGTCGCCGAGATCGGCGAGCTGATCCGCGACGAACGCCTGCCCGCCGCCGCGCACGCCGGGCCGGCGCGCGGCATCTACGTGAACCGCATCGGGCTGCCGGTGCTCGAGCCGGTGCTGCGGCTCTTGAATCTGCTCGATGCGCCGGCCGACATCGCGATCGTCGCGCCGCTGGTCAAGCGCGAGATCCTGTACCGGTTGCTGATGAACGGCGAAGGTGCGCGGCTGCGCCAGCTCGCGCTGCAGGACAGCCACACGCAGCGCATCGCGAAGGCGATCGCGCGGCTGCGCACGAACTTCGCGCACGCGCTGCGCATCGACGAGATCGCGCGCGAGGTGCACATGAGCGTGTCGTCGTTCCACCACCACTTCAAGGCGGTCACCGCGATGAGCCCGCTGCAGTTCCAGAAGCAGCTGCGCCTGCAGGAGGCGCGCCGGCTGCTGCTCACGGGCGGCATCGATGCGTCGAGCGCGGCGCACCAGGTCGGCTACGAGAGCGCCTCGCAGTTCGCGCGCGAGTACGGGCGGATGTTCGGTGCGCCGCCGGCGCGCGACCGGCGGCGCTGGCTGGCCGAGAACGAAGTCGGCGAACCCGTCTGACGGCGGGTTCAGCCCGCCCTTCGCGCCGGCTCGCTCGTGTGCAGGAACTTGGTGTACAGATCGCGCGGCGGCGCGACGGAGATCGACTTGAGGACCTGCCCGACGTTGCCGCGGTGGTAGCCGCCGTGCGTGATGACGTGCAGCAGCATCTCCTCGCGGGACATGCGCCCGGCATCGCCATCGGTGAAGGTGAAGCCCAGGGTCTCGGACAACGCCGCCTCGGACAGCCCCGACGCGTAGGCGACATACCACGCGTCCGTCGCCGCCACATCGGCCTGCAGTTGCGCCAGCGACGGCGTGTCCTTGGTGTTCGTGGCGTCGAACGGCCTGGCCTCGCCGCCGAGATGCGCACGGAAGATCCGGTCCACCACGTAGATGTGGTTCAGCGTCCGCAGGCACAGGTGGAGCGCATCGGCCTGCTCCGCGGGAAGGGTCCGCAGCAGTGCGAACAACTCCGCGTTGGCCCAGGCCTTGTAGGCGAACAGCGATTTCATCGAGGAGATGGACATGACGCAGCCTGTCAGGTGAAGAGGCAGAGGGGCCCCGGCCTCGTCATCGTACAGAACCCTGCGCGTGGCCCCCGTGATGGGTGCCGGGTGCCGTCGGGTCGAACCGCCGGAAGCCCAGTCCGCTGGCGGCAAGCCGCTCCTTCTGCTGCACGGCCTGAACGATCCGCAGGAACGAGGCCTCCGCGGACAAGCCTGCCGGTCTCGTGGCAGGGGCGCATGCAAGGGTGCAGCGGTCGGTGGTCAGCGAAGTCATCCGGCGCTCCGTTCAACGGCAACAGGCCGCTTGGTAACGCCTCGCTGCGCACCGTTCCACACGCTCACGCAGACGGATCACCCGGGGTCCGGGCATCCGCACCCGTGGCTGTCACCGGCGCGACATCCGGCCGCATCGCCGTCATCGTCGCCGGCCCGAAGATCGTCGCGAAGGCCACGTCCTTGGCATCGCGCCCCATCGCGATGCGCACCAGGTCGTCGACCGGCGACATCCGGGTCGCATCGAACATCATCCAGCGCCCACCCAGGTATGCCTCGAACAGCGCATGGAAGTCCGGTGGCGGCTCGTCGAAGCGCGCATAACCGACCACCAGCCGCGCCGGGATGTTGAGCGCGCGGCAGAAGGTCACCCCCAGGTGCGCGAAGTCGCGGCACACGCCGGCCCGGTTGCGGAACACGTCGCAGGCGGTCGTCGTCGCGGTGCTCGAGCCGAGCTGGTAGTCGACGTTGTCGTGCAGCCAGTCGCAGATCGCCTGCACCCGCATCGCGCCCCGCGGCAGCTCGCCGAAGATCTTGATCGCCGCATGCGACAGCAGGTCGGATTCGCAGTAGCGCGTGGGCATCAGGTTGTGCAGCACCTCGTCGGGGAGCTCGGTGATCGCCATCTCGGCTGCGGCCAGGTCCACCGGCACCGGCCGGCGTTCCACGCGGGCGCGGTACTGCAGCCGCAGCGTGCCCGCGCCGGCCGACAGGCGCGCGAAGCGGTGGCCGACCGCCGGATCCTCGTAGACGTGCACACGCACCGCCGGCTCCACCTCCAGTGATTCGCTCAGCACGCGCTGGTCCATGCCGTCGAGCGCATGCAGCTGGAACAGGAAGTCCGCCGGGCCCGCCAGTTGGTAGCTCAGCTCGCAGTCGACATCGAAGCGCTTGTGCATGCGGCATTGCACCGCGGCGCGCGCGCCGCGCCCATCGGCCGGCTGCCCGCGACGCTGTAGGACGAGGCTGGGCACAATGCACCGCGATGAGCTCCCCCACCCCCTCGACCCTGCGCACCGCCGCCGCGCTGGCCCTGGCCGCCGCGGTATCGCTCGGCCTGGCGCGCTTCTCGTACGCCTTGCTGCTGCCGGCGATGCGCACCGACCTGGGCTGGAGCTACCTCACCGCCGGCGCGATGAACACCGTCAACGCCGCGGGCTACCTGCTCGGCGCGCTGGCCACGCCGCTGGCACTGGCGCGCCTGAGCGCGCGGCGCGTGCTGCTGGCCGGCAGCGCCGCGGCGGGCGTGATGCTGGTGGCGCACGGCCTCGTTACMTCGGACGCGGCGCTGTACGCGCTGCGCCTCGCGACCGGCATCGCCAGCGC
>NZ_JBFUCB010000629.1:0-3420 GCF_056405435.1 Rhizobacter sp. P1_G5
AGCTTCATCAGCACCCAGCTCAGCACCGAGAACTGCGCGTCGTAGATCCACCAGAACGCGATCGCCGACAACGCCGTCGGCACGATCCACGGCAGCAGCACCACCGCACGGAAGAACGACTTGAACGGCAGGTTCTTGTTCAGCAGCACCGCGAGCCACAGCCCGAGCACGAACTTCAGGATGCTCGCGATCACCGTGTAGAAGAGCGTGTTGAACAGCGCCAGCCGCGCGACGCTGTCACCCACCAGGAACTCGAAGTTCTCGGTGCCGATCCACGAGCCGCCCCGCCCGATCTTCGCGTCGGTGAAGCCCAGCCAGGTGCCCAGGCCGAGCGGGTAGGTCAGGAACACCAGCAACAGCATCGCGGCCGGCAGCATGAAGGCCAGGCCGAGGGCGTTGCGGCTGTTCTGGAGGCGCTCGAGAAGCTTCACGGGCAGGCCTCTCGATCAGACCTTGTAGTAGCGCTCGGCCCGCTTCTGCGCCCGCTCCATGGCCTCCTTCGGCGTCTTCGAGCCGCTGCCCGCCTCGGCCACCATGTTCGGCACGATGAAATCCGCCAGCGCCCCGGCCGAGGCATAGCCCAGCTTGCCCGCATAGCCCGCCGGCCGCAGGTTCTTCACGCTGTCGCGGTAGGGCGTGTGCTTCGGGTCGACCGTCCACACCGTGTTCTTCTCGTAGGCGCGCAGCGGCTGCGCGATGTAGCCGCCGGCCCCCTGCAGCCACGGGTCGAACTGCTCCTGCTCCATCATGAAGCGCATGAACTCCTTGGCCGCCTGCGGGTACTTCGTGTACTTGAAGATCATCTGGTTGAAGAACAGGTGGTTCTCGGTCGGCACGCCCACCGGGCCCACCGGGAAGGCCGCGTGGTTGATGTCGGCCGCCATCTCCTTGAGCTTCGGGTCGGGCGAGTTCTTGGCCGCGTAGTAGATCGAGATGCCGTTGTTGGTGATGCTGATCTGCCCGTCGAGGAAGGCCTTGTTGTTGTTCGGGTCCAGCCACGACAGCGTGCCCGGCACGAAGCTCGAATACAGCTCCTTCGCGTACTCCAGCGCCTTCAGCGTGGCCGGGCTGTCCAGCGTCACCTTGTTGTCCTTGTCGACCAGCGCGCCGCCGAAGGCCCACAGCAGCCAGTGGCACCAGGCGCTGTCGCCGGTCGCGTTGCCCAGCGCCATGCCGCCCGGCGTGCCCTTGGCGGCCAGCGCCTTGTAGAGCTTCAGGAAGCCGTCGGTGTCCTTCGGCATGGTTTCGAAGCCGGCCGCCTTCATCTGGCTCTCGCGGTACACCACCAGCGAGCCGGTCGCCCCGAGCGCGACACCGATCCACTTCTTGCCGTCGGGCCTCAGGAAGGCCTCGCAGGCCGGGTACCAGCCGCCGTATTTCTTGCCGAGGTACTCGCACAGGTCGGTCACGTCGAGCAGCTTGTCGGGGTACAGGTTCGCGTCGTCGTTGGTCGACAGGATGATGTCGGGCCCGGCGCCGGTGTTGGCCGCGACGGCCGCCTTCGGCCGCACGTCTTCCCAGCCCTCGTTGTCGACACGCACCTCGATGCCGGTCTTCTCGGTGAAGCGCTTGACGTTCACCATGTACGCATCGATGTCGCCCTGCACGAAGCGGCTCCAGCGCAGCACGCGCAACTT
Source organism: Rhizobacter sp. P1_G5 (assembly GCF_056405435.1). Taxonomy (NCBI): domain Bacteria; kingdom Pseudomonadati; phylum Pseudomonadota; class Betaproteobacteria; order Burkholderiales; family Sphaerotilaceae; genus Rhizobacter; species Rhizobacter sp. P1_G5. Next base: position 1,638 of record NZ_JBFUCB010000629.1, read on the forward strand.
GGCGCCCTTCTCGGGCTTGTAGGCAAGCGTCTGCGCGCCGGCCTCGGGCGTCCACAGTGCGCCCGTTCCGAGCGTGGCGATGCCCGCAGTCCCTTCCAGAAACTTGCGGCGATTGAACTCAGTCATCGTTGTCTCCTGTCAAGTTGTGAAGCGATGCACTGCGGCACCGTGAAGGAATCAGGCCATCAGGCGGCCAATCGCTTGCCGCTGCCGGCGTCGAACAGGTGCGCGCGGCCGAGGTCGGGCTGCAGGTGGATGGTCGCGCCGGGTTCGAAGCTGTGCCGCTCGTGGAACACCACCGACACCTCGGTGCCCTGGTGCCGGCAGGCGACGAAGGTGTCGGCACCGGTCGGCTCCACCACCACCACCTGCGACGGGATGCCGCCGCTGTCGCCGAGCGCCAGGTGCTCCGGCCGCGTGCCGAAGATCACCGGCTGGCCGTCCTCGCCCACCGCGCGCGTCGGTGCGTTCATCTGCGTGCCGTCGGCCAGCTCCACCTGCAGCAGGCCGGCCCGGCGGCGCAGCGTGCCGGGCAGGAAGTTCATCGACGGCGAGCCGATGAAGCCGGCCACGAACAGGTTGGCCGGGAAGTCGTACAGCGTCAGCGGGCTGCCGGTCTGCTCGATGCGGCCGTCGCGCATCACGACGATCTGGTCGGCCATCGTCATCGCCTCGATCTGGTCGTGCGTGACGTAGACCGAGGTGGTCTTCAGGCGCTGGTGCAGTTCCTTGATCTCGCTGCGCATCGCGACGCGCAGCTTCGCGTCGAGGTTGGACAGCGGCTCGTCGAACAGGAACACCTGCGGGTCGCGCACGATCGCGCGGCCCATCGCGACGCGCTGCCGCTGCCCGCCGGAGAGCTGGCGCGGGTAGCGGTCGAGCAGCTCGCTCAGCCCGAGGATGCCGGCCGCGCGCGCCACCTTCTCGTCGGCCACCGCCTTGTCCTGCTTCGCGAGCATCAGCGAGAAGGCCATGTTGTCGCGCACCGTCATGTGCGGGTACAGCGCGTAGTTCTGGAACACCATCGCGATGTCGCGCTGCTTGGGCGGCAGCTCGTTGACGCGGCGTGCGCCGATGCGGATCTCGCCGTCGGAGATTTCCTCGAGCCCCGCGATCATGCGCAGCAGCGTCGACTTGCCGCAGCCCGAGGGGCCGACCAGCACGGTGAACGCGCCGTCGGCGATCTCGATGTCCACGCCGTGCAGCACCTGCACCGAGCCGAAGCGCTTCTTCACCGACTGGATCGTCACACTCGCCATGCGTCATGCCTCGTGTCATGCCTGAAGGGGCAGGCGGTTGTATGACGACACCAATGACCCTGTCAATCGGCGCTGCCCCTGCTCGCGACAACCCGCGGTGCGCGCATGATGGGCCGGCGCCGAGCCCGTGTGCTCGACGGGAGGCACCCCATGAAACTGCTGATCACCGGCGGGGCCGGCTTCGTCGGCACGCGCCTGGCCCGGGCGCTGTTGTCGCGCGGCACGCTGAACGGGCGACGCATCGAGACGCTGGTGCTGGCCGACCAGGCCGCGCCCCGCGCCGAGTTGCTGGCCGATGCACGCGTGAAGGCGCGCACCGGGCCCTTGCTGGCGCAGTGCGCTGCGCTGCGCGACGAGCCGTTCGACGGCGTGTTCCACCTGGCGTCGGCGGTGTCGGGCGAATGCGAGGCCGATTTCGAGCTCGGCCTGCGCTCGAACCTCGACACCACGCGCGCGCTGTTCGATGCGCTGCGCGCGACGGTGCAGCAGGGCGCGCCGGTGCCGCGGCTGGTGTTCTCCAGTTC
>NZ_JBFUCB010000630.1:0-3408 GCF_056405435.1 Rhizobacter sp. P1_G5
GCCACGAGGCGCTCGCGCGCGTCGGGCTGGACGGCCAGGCCGCCCGGCCGGCCCGCGCGCTGTCCGGCGGGCAGCGGCAACGCCTGGCGCTCGCCCGCGCCTGGGCCACGCAGCCCGACCTGCTGCTGCTCGACGAGCCCACGGCGAGCCTCGACCCCGGCGCGAAGCGCGAGGTCGAGGCGCTGATCGAGCAGATCGCCCACACCGGCGTGACGATCGCGATGAGCACGCACAATCTCGGCCAGGCCAAGCGCCTGGCGACCCGCGTGGCCTACCTGGAAGGCGGGCGCGTGGTCGTCGAGCGCCCGGTCGACCTGTTCTTCACCGACGATGCGCTGCCGAGCGAGGCCGCGCAGTTCCTGCGAGGAGAGCTGCCCTGGAGATGACGCCAAGACCCGTGCAGGCGAAGGACGTGCGCATGCACGGCTTCGCGCAGCGCAGCGAGGTGGAAGTGGCCCAGGCCTGGGTCGACGGCCGGGCCGGCGCGCGGCCGCTGCCGGCGCAGGCCGTGGCGGTGGAAGAGAGCGCCGGGCGCGTGCTGGCTGCCGACCTGGTCGCACCGATCGACGTGCCGACGTTCCAGCGCGCCGCGATGGACGGCTTCGCGCTGCGCGGCGCGGAGACCGACGGCGCCGGCGAGTACAACCCGATCGAGCTGCCGGTGCTCGGCCAGGCACTGCCGGGCCGGCCGTTCGAGGGCACGGCGCCGGCCCGCACCGCGGTGCGCATCATGACGGGCGCGCCGCTGCCCGACGGCCTGGATGCGGTGGTGCCGGCCGAGTACGCCACCGAGGCCGCCGGGCGCATCGCGATCACGCGGCCGGTGTCGCCGTGGCAGCACGTCGGGCGCGTCGGCGAGGACATCCAGGCCGGCTCGACGGTGTTGCCCGCCGGGCGCCGCCTGCGGCCGCAGGACGGCGGCCTCGCGGCCTCGCTGGGCTTCGCGCAGCTCGACGTGGTGCGGCGTCCGCGCGTGCGGCTGCTCGTGACCGGCAACGAGGTGGTCGCCCCCGGCGCGACCAAGGGGCCGTGGGAGATCTACGACGCGAATTCCGTGCTGCTTCGCGGCCTCATCGCGCGCGACGGCGCGGAGCTCGAGAGCCACCAGCGCCTCGGCGACGAGGCCGCGGCGATCGGCGCGGCGATGTGCGCGCCGGGCGCCGACGTGGTGCTGGTATCCGGCGGATCGAGCGTCGGCAGCGAGGACCACGCACCGCAGCTGCTGGCCCAGCTGGGCGAGCTCGCCATCCATGGCGTCGCGATGCGGCCGTCGAGCCCCGCGGGCATGGGCCGCATCGGCGACACGCTCGTGTTCCTGCTGCCGGGCAATCCGGTGTCGTGCCTGTGTGCCTACGACTTCTTCGCCGGGCGCGCGATCCGCCGCCTGGCGGGGCGCGGCCCCGAGTGGCCCTACCGCCAGCGCCGGGCGACGGTGGCGCGCAAGATCGTCTCGGCCGTCGGCCGTGTCGACTACGTGCGCGTCCGGCTGGAGGGCGACGCGGTCGAGCCGCTGGCGGTGTCCGGCGCGTCGGTGCTGTCGTCGACGACGCGTGCCGACGGCTTCGTCGTCGTGCCGGCCGAGAGCGAAGGCTACGGCCCCGGCACCGAGCTCACCCTCCACCTCTACGACTGAGCCCCGGGCCCCGTGTGAAACCGACATCGCAATCGCAGTTCCTGGACGTCATCACCCGCGACGAGGCGACGCTGCGCTTCCAGCGGTACCTGAGGCTCGCGCCGCTGGGGCAGGAGCGCGTCGCGCTGGGTGCGGCGCTGCACCGCGTGCTGGCCGAGGACATCGTGGCCGGCATCGACGTGCCGGGCTTCGACCGCTCCAACGTCGACGGCTTCGCGCTGCAGGCGGCCGACACGCACGGCGCGCAGGAAGAGCGGGCCCGCACGCTGCAGCTGAACGACGAGGTGCTGCGGCCGGGCATCGTGCCGCAGCGGATGGCGGCGGCGGGCACGGCCACCCCGATCGCCACCGGCGGCATGCTGCCGCGCGGGGCCGACGCGGTCGTGATGGTCGAGAACACCGAGCTGCGCGGCGAGGGCCGCGTCGAGGTCAGCCGGGCCGCGACGGCGGGCGAGAACGTCAGCTACGCAGGCACCGACATCGCGCGCGGCGAAACGGTGCTGCGCGCCGGCCAGCGCCTCACCTCGCGCGAGATCGGCGTGCTCGCGGCGCTCGGCCTGGCGCAGGTGCCGGTGCACCGCGCGCCGCGGGTCGCGATCTTCTCCACCGGCGACGAGATCGTGGCACCCGGGCAGCCGCTGCGCACAGGCGCCGTCCACGACTCCAACGCCGCGATCATCGGCGCGGCGGTCGAGGAACTGGGCGGCCGGCCGGTGCACCTGGGCGTGATCCCCGACGACGAGGCCGCGCTGACCGCCGCGCTCGCGCGCGGGCTGGCGTGCGACGCGGTGGTGTTCTCGGGCGGCACGTCGAAGGGCGAAGGCGACCTGTCGTATCGGGTGGTCGGCCGGCTGGCCGATCCGGGCATCGTCGCGCACGGCGTGGCGTTGAAGCCGGGCAAGCCGGTGTGCCTGGCGGTCACCGGCGGCAAGCCGGTCGTGATCCTGCCGGGCTTCCCGACCTCGGCGATCTTCACGTTCCACGAGTTCCTCGCGCCGGTGCTGCGCGCCTTCGCGGGCCTGCCGCCCGACCGGCAGGAAACGGTGAGCGCGACGCTGCCGATGCGCGTGAACTCGGAGCGCGGCCGCACCGAGTACCTGCTGGTCGGGCTGGTGCGCACGGACGACGGCCTCGCGGCCTACCCGATGGGCAAGGGCTCGGGCTCGGTGACCACCTTCAGCACGGCGGACGGTTTCATCACGATCCCGCAGCACACCGAGATGCTCGATGCCGGCGATCGCGTCGACGTGCAGTTGCTGGGGCAGGGCCTGGAGCCGGCGGACCTGATCCTGATCGGCAGCCACTGCGTCGGCCTGGACTGGCTGGCGGGGCAGATGATCGGCGCGGGCTGGCGCGTCAAGTCGCTCAACGTGGGCAGCAGCGGCGGCCTGATGGCGGCCCGGCGCGGCGAGTGCGACATCGCCGGCATGCACCTGATGGACCCGGCCAGCGGCGAGTACAACCGGCCGCTGCTGACCGACACGCTGGAGCTGATTCCCGGCTATGGGCGGATGCAGGGCATCGTGTTCCGGCCGGGCGATCCGCGCTTCGAGGGGCGCAGCCTCGACGAGGCGGTCGCGGTCGTGACCGGCGACCGCGACTGCGTGATGGTCAACCGCAACGCCGGCAGCGGCACGCGCGTGGTGATCGACCGGCTGCTGGGCGCGGCCCGCCCCTCGGGCCACGGCGTGCAGACGAAATCGCACAACGCGGTGGCGGTGGCGGTGGCGCAGCAGCGCGCGGATTGGGGCATGGCGATCGACACGGTCGCGCGC
>NZ_JBFUCB010000631.1:0-3408 GCF_056405435.1 Rhizobacter sp. P1_G5
TGCGTCAGCTGTTCGAGGCAGGCTGCATCGCGAGCGGCTTCTTCCACCGCTTCGCCTGCACCGTGCACTCGCCGGTCGGCCTGCAGCCCGCCGACTACGGCATCTCGCTGCAGCCGCTGCCGCCGGGCCGCTTCGCGAAGAACGACGTCGGCTTCATCGACCCGACCGGCACCGACCACGACGCAATGGGCCGCGCGCTGAAGAAGGCGATCTACAACTACATGCACGGCATCGGGCTGGACGCTGACGTGCGCAGCTGGTTCGACGTGCGCGTGCCGAAACCGACGGTCGGCCGGCACCGCATCGCGAAGGCGCTGCAGCAGGTGCAGTAGGTCGGGAAAACGAGCCCGCTCTTCCGTTCCGGTACACACGTACCATAGGTCCGAGACCCACCGCCTTTGGCCCGTTTTTCGTGTCGATCGGCACCCCACTCCTTCCCAGAATCGGCTCCCACTGATGGCGCATGACGCGCCCGATGGAGCCCGAGATGTACCGATCGCCGTTCTTCAGCATCATCACCACGACCCACCTGCGCGCACCGCTGCTGGCGCGCGCCCTGCGCTCGCTGCGCGCCCAGACGTTCCAGGATTTCGAGGTCATCGTCGTGGCCGACGCGCTCGACGGCGACACGGCCACCGTCTGCGCCGAACTGCTGCGCGAGCAGGACATGTTCATCAAGCGCTGCGGCCGCTGCGGCCCGGCCGAGAGCCGCAACCAGGGCATGCGGCTCGCACGCGGCGAGTGGGTGATGTTCCTCGACGACGACGACACCTTCGCGCCCGAGCACCTGCAGCGCACGCAGGCCCACATCAGCGCCCACCCTGAGGCCAAGGTGCTGTACTCCGATTTCGACGTGCTGAACGAAGACCGCGAGAAGGACCTGCACGCGGTCCTCGCGCGCACCCGCATCCACCTCGGCGGCCACCCGATCGAATCGCTGCACGTGAAGAACTTCATCCCGAACAACGCGCTGGTGTTCCACCGCCTGGCGCTCGAAGGCTGCAGCGTCGACCCGCATCTCGAATCGCAGGAAGACTGGGATTTCCTGCTCTCGGTGTGCCAGAAGGCGATGCCCCAGTACTACGAGGGTGGCGGCGCGATCGTGCACAAGGACGAGGTGAACCCCGGCCTGCACCGCGGCACCGCGCCGGCGGCCACGAACAACACGGTCGTCGTCGACTTCCTGCACACCTACCGCCGCTGGCGCGCGCCCACGCCCTTGCTGCAGGCCCAGCGCCAGCAGCTGATCCAATCCGTCGGGCTCAGCCTGCCGGTGGCCTGGTTCTGATCCGGCGCGTGGTCTAGGGCCTGTTAACAAGCCCTAAACTGGCGCTCCCCCGAGGGGCCGAACGAGCCCCCAGGGCCGTCACCACCGACCGGAGGAGTTTCCCTTGAACCTGATCGATCCTGCGCGCCGCGCCCTGCGGCATGCGTTGCTGGCGTGCGCCCTTGTGGCGGCTGCCGGCTGCACCACCATCAGCACCGCCCCCGACCCGCTGAAGACGCCGCCGAAGGCGAACGAGAGCGTGGCCGTGGTGAGCATCACCGGCAACACGGCCCAGGTCACCGCGATGGACGTCGCCTCGGTGACGCGGCTCAATGCCGATGGCAGTTCCAGCGGCAGCATCTTCAACCTGACGCAGGTGGCACCCGGCCTCGCGCGCGACACCTCGCTGTTCGTCGGCGTGCTGCCGGCCGGTGCCTACGAGTTCTCGGGGCTGTCGAACAGGGCGACGAACCAATCCCTGCGCATGACGCCGACGATGCGCCAGCGCATCGGCCGCTTCACCATCGTCCCCGGCACGCCGACCGACCTCGGCCGGCTCATCATGACGCCGGTGAACACGAACGTCGTCGTCGGGCGCAGCGCGACCATCACGTCGAACCTGCCGATGATGCAGCGCTTCGCTCCCGAGCAGGCGCAGCGCTTTGCCGGCACGACGCCCGGCGGCTGGGACGGCACGCGCACGTCGAACGACCTGGTCGAGGAGTACGCGCGGCTGCGGCCGGTCGGTGCCGACAACATGGTCGAGCTGTCCGATGGCCGGGTCGTCGCCGCCTCGCGCCTGGGCAGCCTGCTGATCCGGTCGACGGAGGGCCACTGGCGCGTGCTGCCGAGCACCGGACTGGAGTCGCTGCTGCACGTGACCCCGGTCGACCGCCCGGATGCCAGCCTGGTCGCGGCCGGCGAGTTCAGCACGCTGCTGCGCCTTCCACCGGGTGGCGACCGGCTGGTGCCGATCGACACCGGCGACCTGCCGCCCGGCAACCTGCTGTTCGTCGACGGCAACGACCGCACCGGCTGGTACATCGCCGAGCAGAGCGGCACCGAGGTGACGCTCTTCAAGTCGCCTCGCCTGGTCGCCGGCACCTGGACGCCGGTGCGCAAGGAAAGCGTCGCAAACAGCTTCTGGAGCGGCGCGAACTCGTTCTGGATCTGGCGCGCCCCGCAGGGCCTGACCTACGCGCTGAGCACCGGCCAGATCCAGTCGCTCGACTACGCGAGCGGCATCTGGCGCACCACCACGGCCCCGAACAACAGCCGGATCGTGACGATCGAGTACCACCCTGGCGGTTCGCTGGGCATCGTCACCTCGCCGGGCGGCGGCTTCGCGGGGGTGTTCGCGTCGCTGTACCTGTCGAAGGACATGGGTGCCAACTGGAGGGAGATCAAATCGGACTTCAACGTGAAGGTCGCTCCGCCCTACGAGACGCTGGGCGGCACGCTGCTGAACCCGGGCGGCGTCTTCACCGACCAGGTACTGAAGGCGAGCGACGACGGCGGCAAGACCTGGAAGAAGCGCGGTGATTTCCCGCTGGCCTGGCACCTTGTGCAGCTGCCCTCGGGCAAGACCTTCGCGGTCGACCGCGGGCAGCTCGGCCTGTTCTCGATCCGCTCGTCCACCGACGAAGGCGCGAACTGGAAGACGGAGTACAGCAATTTCGACGCGAAAGCGTACGAGTCGTCACAGAAGAAATAGCGTCCTGCTGCGCGAGGATCGCTCCAACTGGTATTCAATTGGATATGCTGACGGCAGCATCTATCCAGAGGGAGCGATTAAAAATGGTCATGACCACTTCCGCCTCGGGCGGTTCCGCGCGCCGCGTGCTGGCGTCCTTGGTTCTGTCGGTGGCGGCCGCGGCCGTGCACGCGGCCTACCCGGCCTGGAAACCCGACACGTTCTACGCGGCGGGCACGATCGTGTCGTACGCCGGGCACGACTACAAGGCCTGGGTCGCGCAGACCGACTACACCGGCACCGGCTGGAACCCGACGACGGCGAGCTTGTGGCAGGACCTCGGGCCGAGTGGCGGCACGCCGCCCGCGCCCGCGCCCGCGCCCGCGCCGGCCCCTGTCCCCGCTCCGGCACCCGCCCCTGCACCAGCGCCCGCCCCGGCTCCCGCGCC
>NZ_JBFUCB010000632.1:0-3393 GCF_056405435.1 Rhizobacter sp. P1_G5
GTCTACGACGAGATCGCGCCGACGCCGCAGAGCGCGCTGGCGCTGATCACGCGCGAGCCGATGGGCGTGATCGGCGCGATCGTGCCGTGGAACTACCCGATGATCATGGCCTCGTGGAAGCTCGGCCCGGCGCTCGCTGCCGGCAACAGCGTGGTGCTGAAGCCGAGCGAGAAATCCCCGCTGACCGCCCTGCGCCTGGCCGAGCTCGCGCTGCAGGCCGGGCTGCCCGAGGGCGTGTTCAACGTGGTGCCGGGCTACGGCCACGAGGCCGGCGAGGCGCTCGCGCTGCACATGCAGGTCGATGCGATCGGCTTCACCGGCTCGACGCGCGTGGGCCGCAAGATGCTCGACTACGCCGGGCGCAGCAACCTGAAGCGCGTCTACAACGAGCTCGGCGGCAAGTCGGCCTTCATCGTGTTCCCCGATTTCGACGACCCGGTGCGCGCCGCGCAGACGGTGGCCGGCAGCATGTTCTTCAACCAGGGGGAATCGTGCAACGCGCCGTCGCGCGTGTTCGTGCACGAGAGCATCGCCGACGACTTCGTGAAGACGGTGACGGCCGAGGCGCCGAAGTACCGGCCGGGCAACCCGCTCGATGCCACCACCGAACTGGGCGCGCTGGTCGACGACACCCAGCTGCGCACGGTGCTGGGCTACATCGATGCCGGCCAGAGCGAAGGCGCGCGGCTCGCCGCCGGCGGGCGGCAGGTGCGGCAGGACAGCGGCGGGTACTTCGTCGAGCCGACGGTGTTCGACGGCGTCGCCAACACGATGAAGATCGGGCGCGAGGAGATCTTCGGGCCGGTGCTGTCGGTGATCCGCTTCAAGACCGAGGAAGAAGCGATCGCGATGGCCAACGACAGCGCGTACGGGCTGCAGGCCAGCGTGTGGAGCAGCAACATCAACCGCGCGCACCGCGTGGCGCGGGCGCTGCGCGCCGGCACGGTGCACGTCAACCAGTATGACGAGGACGACATCACGGTGCCGTTCGGTGGCTTCAAGCAGAGCGGCAACGGGCGCGACAAGTCGCTGCATGCGTTCGACAAGTACACCGAGCTGAAGACCACGTGGATCCGGATTGACTGATGAATCCCGGATTGGCATCCGGGCTACGGAGGATTCGATGAATCACTCTCTCAACGAACAGCTGATGGCCCGCAAGGCCGCGGCCACGCCGCGCGGTGTCGGCGTGATGGGCACCTTCTTCGCCGACCATGCCGAGAACGCCGAGCTGTGGGACGTCGAAGGCCGGCGCTTCCTCGACTTCGCCGGCGGCATCGCGGTGATGAACACCGGCCACCGCCACCCGAAGGTGGTCGCCGCGATCGAGGCACAGCTCAAGCGCTTCACCCACACCTGCTACCAGGTCGTGCCCTACGAGGGCTACATCGCGCTGGCCGAGCAGCTCAATGCGCTGACGCCCGGCCGCCATGCGAAGAAGACCGCCTTCTTCAGCACCGGCGCCGAGGCGATCGAGAACGCGATGAAGATCGCCCGCGCCCACACGAAGCGGGCCGGCGTCATCGCGTTCGGCGGCGCGTTCCACGGCCGCAGCCTGTTCGCCGTCGCGCTGACCGGCAAGGTGCAGCCGTACAAGGCCGGCTTCGGCCCCTTCCCACCCGAGATCTACCACGCGCCCTTCCCCGCCGAGGGCACGAGCCTCGCCGACACGCAGAAGGCGCTGCAGCACCTCTTCAAGGCCGACATCGAGCCCTCGCGCGTGGCAGCCATCGTGTTCGAGCCGGTGCAAGGCGAAGGCGGCTTCAACGTGATCCAGGCCGAGGCGCTGCGCTGGCTGCGCGCGCTGTGCGACGAACACGGCATCGTGCTGATAGCAGACGAGGTGCAGACCGGCTTCGGCCGCACCGGCCGGCTGTTCGCGATGGAGCACTTCCCGGACGTGCAGCCGGACATCCTCGTCAGCGCGAAATCGCTGGCCGCCGGCCTGCCGCTGTCGGCGGTGACCGGGCGCGCCGAGATCATGGATGCGCCCGCCCCCGGTGGGCTCGGCGGCACCTATGCCGGCAACCCGCTGGCGATCGCCGCCGCGCATGCGGTGATCGGCGTGATGCACGACGAGCAGCTGCCGGCGCGCGGCCAGACGCTCGGCGACCGGCTGAAGGCGGTGCTGAACGACATGCGGGCGGCCGTGCCGCAGATCGTCGACGTGCGCGGGCTGGGTGCGATGGTGGCGGTGCAGTTCAACCGCGCCGGCAGCGATGAGCCCGATGCCGCGTTCACGAAACAGGTGCAGGCCGAGGCGCTGCAGCGCGGGCTGATCCTGCTGAGCTGCGGCGTCGATGCCAACGTGATCCGCTTCCTGTTCCCGCTGACGATTCCCGACGCGCACTTCACCGAGGCGATCGGGATCCTGCAGGCGTCGCTGCGGGCTGCCGGTGTTGTGGCAACAGCCGCTGCATGAAAGAACTCCGCGAGCGCCTGCAAGCCGAAGGCGTCCACACGCTGATCGCGCAGTTCACCGACGTGCACGGCGTCGCGAAGGGCAAGTACGTGCCGCTCGCACATCTTGAGAGCCTGCTGGCCGAAGGCGCGGGCTTTGCCGGCCCGTCGATCTGGGGCACCGGGCTGCCGCGCACCGGCCCGCGTTCGGAGTACTACGGCCGCGGYCAGCCCGAGACGGCCCGCGCGCTGCCGTGGATGCCCGGCTATGCGCGCATCGTCTGCGACGGCTTCGTGGCCGGCGAGCCGTTCGACGCCTGTCCGCGCCAGGTGCTGAAGCRCCAGGTGGCGCGGCTGGCTGAACGCGGCTGGCTGCTCCGCACCGGCATCGAGCCGGAGTTCTTCCTGCTGCGCCGCACGGCCGATGGCGGCATCGCCCCGGCCGATGCGCACGACGCGCTCGACAAGCCGTCGTACGACCTGAAGACGCTGCCGCGCCAGGCCGCCTTGCTGCACGAACTCGCCGCGGCGCTGACCGCCTGCGGCCTCGACGTGTTCCAGGTCGACCATGAAGACGCCCACGGCCAGTACGAGCTGAACTTCCACCATGCCGAGGCGCTCGCGAGTGCCGACCACCTGATGCTGTTCAAGATGGCGGCGCAGGCGCTGGCCGAGCGGCACGGCAGCATCTTCTCGATGATGCCGAAGCCGTTCGCGAACCAGCCGGGCAGCGGCATGCACTTCCATGTGTCGCTGTGGGCCGGTGGCGATTGCCTGTTCGCTGATCGGCAGCAGCCTTTGTCGACGCTCGCGCTGCAGTTCATCGCCGGCGTGCTGGCGCATTCGGCCGCGCTGTGCGTGCTGGCCGCGCCGACGGTCAACAGCTACAAGCGGCTGGTGGTCGGCGAATCGCTGTCGGGCACGAGCTGGGCGCCCGCCTACGTGGCACATGGCCCGAACAACCGGACCGCGCTGGTGCGCACGCTGAACGGC
>NZ_JBFUCB010000633.1:0-3393 GCF_056405435.1 Rhizobacter sp. P1_G5
GACGAAGCGCGCCAACGCTCGCATGCTCGTCGGTCACTTCAGTCTTTTCCCCCAACAAGAACGGGTGGTGTTGCGCGGCGGGGCGGGTGGGGGGCTGGGCTGGGGGCGATTTCTGAGGCGACGAAGAAGCTTGGCTTCGGGGGTGGCGCGCGCCAGCGCGCTTCGTAGACATACTCATCGCCACTGTTTGACCACAGCGAACGAAGTGAGCGGAGGGAGTTTGGCGATGCACCCACGAAGCCGAGCTTCTTCGTGGAGTCGGCGCCCCCCAGGGGCGTCGACCGCCTCGGCATGAGCCACCAGCCCAGCCCCCCACCCGCCCCGCCAAGCCGCGCAAAAGTCACCAACCGGACATTCCGAACGCGCGGCTCCAGGCCAGCTCGACCAACGGTGTTGCCTTGCTCCCACGCAGCGGTTGCATCGCCCCGGCACCGAGCCGCCATTCGCTGCGCGGTGTTGCGGCCCAGCCGGCCCACAGAACGCCTTGCAGGATCGCGCCCCCGGCCGTTGCGACACCGCCACCACCGGCCGCACCCGCCAGCGCCTCGATGCCGACCCGCACCGGCGTGCCCGGCCGGCTCGCGATGCCGGCGCCGATCAGCCCCGTCGAATAGGCGCCGGCATGGCCGGCGTACGCGCTGTGCGCCTGGCCGCTGACGTAGACGAAGTCGTCGACGTAGCGGTTCAGCTTCAGGCCGATCGTGTCGAGCGACTGGCGGCTGCCATCCTGGCGCAGCACGCGGGCCTGGTGCTGCAGCACCGCGACCCATTCGGTGCGCACGACGCGCGGCGGCATCGTGCGCCCGTCGTGGCCGGGTTCGAGGTCGATGCCGAGCCACAACTGGGCCTGGCGGGCGCGCAGGTCGCCGTGGGCGGCGCGGATGCGGCCGTACTCGCCACCGATCGTCCAGCCGGGGGCAGGGCTCCACTCCATCGTGCCGGTGGCCTTGCCGATCAGGCCGCCGCCGGTCGGCACGGCACCGCCACCCCCCAGCCCACCGGCCACGCGCGCGCCGACGCGCCAGGTGGGCAGCAACTCGGGCCAGGGCGCGAAGCTCGCGCCGACCGTGCCCAGGATCTCCATGTAGCCCGCCGCGTCGCCCCTGGCCGCAGCGGCCGACTCGAGACCCCAGGACCAGCCGTTGGCGAATCGGCGTTCCGCGCGCGCACCCGCCAGCCCGGCCRCCGGGCGCGGTGCGCCATCGAAGCGGTAGGTGGTGGCGGTCAGCGCCATGCGGTCGAAGCCGAGGCCGGTGAGGCCGCTCGACGTGCTGGCCGCGCCGCCGTGCTCTCCCGCGAGGTGCGTGAAGCCACCGCGCCATGCGAGAGCCAGGCCCAGCTGCCCGCTCTTGATCTCGCCGCTCGGGAAATTCACGGCGGACGCCGAGATGCCCAGCTGCAGCGCCGGGCCGATGTCCTTCATCACCGTCAGCGCAGGCCGCAGCATCAGGCCCGAGCCCACCGGGGCGGATGCGCCACCGCCGCCGCCCGCGTACAGGCCCGTGGCCAGCGTCCAGCCGGGGCTGAACTGCCAGCGGTGCTGCACTTCGACCCCGGCGACGAACAAGCCGCCGCGCTGCCCGGTGGCCGCCCCATACACGGCCGGCCCGAACGCCCAGCCGGCGCCGGCGTTGAACAGCAGCGAGCCGCCCACCAGGCCCATGCGCTCGCCCTGCGGCAGCCGCACGCGCTCGTAGCCGAGCAGCGTGAAGGTCTGGATCGGTGCATCGGCGTCGCCGCGCCCGCCTTCATCGCTCGCCTCGGGTTCTGCCTGGGCCACGCCGGCTGCGAGCAGCGTGCCGGCCAGCACCGCGGCGCGTCGAAGCCGCCGGAGTCGTCGCGTCAAGCGAGCTCGCGCGCGAGCCAGGCCTCGGCCGTCTCGGCCGTCAGCCGGAACCCGGCCTCGACGCGCTTGCGGGCCACTTCCCGGCCCTCGGCATTGCGGGCCGCCAGCATCGCGTAGGGATCGTCGTCGTCCGGCACGATGTCGAGCRTCACGACGATTTCATGGGCGCCGTTCCCGATCCAGATCTTCTTGTGCAGCCGCGCCTGCAGTTGCTGCTCATGGCGGCGCCGCACCTCGTGGGCGGTCTTGACCAGGGTGTGGAAGGCCGGTGCATCCAGCGGCTTCGGGTTCTTCTTGTCGCGGCCCATGGTCCAGGGCCCGACCAGCGCCGGTTCGGCCTCGCCGCGCAGCGTCATCGAGACGGCCCAGCCGTCGTCGTCCTCGTTCTTGATCACCTGGGCAATCCAGGTCTCGTCTTCCCAGTGGCGCGCTTCCTGGATCAGCACGGTGTCGTCAGTGGTGTCGGTCATGAGCGTGGCGTGGATGAGTGAATGGATGAACCGGGCGCGTACTGTATAGGTGTACAGCTATTTCGTCGAGTGTTCTGCCGCCTGGTGGATCACCCAGCCTTGAAACACCCGCATCGCCTGCGTCGGCGTGCGCGACTTCAGCCGCGTGATCCAGTAGCGCCCGAGCGACACGCCCAGCGCGAACGGCTGCACCAGCCGCTCGGTGCGCAACTCCTCGCCGAACATCGCCGGCGGCAGCAGCGCGACGCCGATCCCCTGCGCCGCGGCAGCCGCCATCGCGATCGACGAATCGAACACCGGCCCGCGCAGCAGCGGCGGCTCGATGCCCGCGGCGGTACACCAGCGCGCCCACTCGTCGGCACGGTACGAGCGCAGCAGCGTCTCGTCCGCCAGCGCGGCCGGCGTGCGCAGCCGCCGCGCGATGGCCGGCGTGCACACCGGCGACAGCGGCGCCTCCAGCAGCGGCTCGGCTTCGGTGCCGTGCCAGGCGCCATCGCCGAAGCGGATCGCGCAGTCCAGCCCCTCGGCCGCGAGGTCGACCCGGTTGTTGTTCGTCAGCACGCGCAGGTCGATCGACGGGTGGTCGCGGCGGAAGGCCGCGAGCCGCGGCAGCAGCCAGCCGACCGCGAAGGTGCCGACCACCGCCACCGTCAGCACCTCGCGGCGCAGGCCGCCCTCGAACTGCTCCAGCACCAGCCGCATGCGCTCGAAGCTCTCGCTGAGCATCGGCAGCAGCGCGGCCCCCTCGTCCGTCAGCGCCAGCCCGCGCGGCAGGCGGCGGAACAGCGCCACGCCCAGCCGCTGCTCCAGGTTCTTCACCTGCGCGCTGACGGCGTTCTGCGTCACGCACAGCTCCAGCGCGGCGCGCGTGAAGCTCAGGTGGCGCGCCGACGCTTCGAAGGCGCGCATGGCATTCAGCGGAAGTTGCATGCCCCGGATTATCTGGGGGCTCGCCCCCGAAAGCAGTGTTTGAGCGAAGCCGGGGCGATGGCTATCGTGCACGCTCTCCGAACCGACAAGCCACGAGGATTTCCAGAATGCAAAGAAGACAGTTCAACAGCATGCTCGCGGGGTCGC
>NZ_JBFUCB010000634.1:0-3388 GCF_056405435.1 Rhizobacter sp. P1_G5
GGCATGTAGTCCTCGCGATCATCGAAAACGACGAGGCCGAGGCTGAGCAACTTCAGTTGCGAGCGGTCGGTGAACTGGGTGTCGAAGAACGTCAGCATCTGCAGATTCTGGGGAACGAGAGGCACGAAGTCGAGGCTGTTGCAGCTACGCGCCTCCGGTTCGTAAGGGCAGTGAAGCCTCGCTGCAACGGCACTCGCGTAAGTGATATCTCGAACGCTTGCGCACGGGTTTCACGAGCATCTTGCGCAGATGGCCGGCGAGCAGGCTGTACACGCGCCCCCAGGTCTTGGCCGGCCCGCGGTAGTTGGCCTTCTTGTGCCCGAACAGGTTCTTGAAGATGTGGAACGGGTGCTCCACCCGCGCTCGGATCTGCGCCTTCTTGCGCTCGAGCAGCACCGCCAAGCGCTTGTGCGCGCCGTTGGCCATCGCAGTAATAGCACCCCCTTGTCGGAGCAGAATGATGGCGAATGCGCAATTCAGTTTGGCGTGAGCCGGCGTGATGGCAAGTGCGCCTTCCGCGCATGTAGATTCTTCGTGGATGTAAACCGCGCGATGGCAACCGGGCACGAACGCCCACACGACGCGCGGCCTCAAGGTTCCCGCCTTGTACAGCCGCAGAAGTAATTGATAGTTCCCCATTTTGGATTTGTGATATGCTGATCCAAGTTGAGAACCATCATGCAACTCTACGGCGTCATCATCCTCGACGATTTCGCTGCGGCCCACCCGGAGTACCGCGGGCATCTGGCCGCGTGGCGCAACGAGATCGAGGATGCAGGCTGGAAGAGCCTGAAGCACCTGCAGGAGCGCCACATCACGGCGCAGGTCGCCCGAGACGGCCGTGTCGTCTTCCGGTTGCTGGGCATCTGCATGGTCGACACGAAGGTCCGGTGCGAACTCGGCATCGTCCTCGTGCAAGCGGCTTGGGTCGATGGCCAGCCCGCCAAGGCTGCGACCCGTGCGCTGAAGAAATAACCAGACAGAGGCGACTCCATGACATCACCCGTACGCATCATCAGGTCCAAGAACGAATACGAGGCGACCCTCAAGCGCCTGAGCGACCTGATGGGCACGGAGTTCAAAGCTGGCTCGGACGCGGAGAACGAGTTCGAGTTGCTGCGCCTGGTCATCGGCGCCTACGAGTCTCAGAATGTGCTGCGCCCGCCGGTCGACCCCATCGAGGCCATCAACCTGCGCCTCGACCAGCAGGGTCTCGGCAAGAAGGACTTGGTGCCCTACATCGGCTCGCTGTCGCGCGTGTCGGATGTGCTGGCCGGCCGTCGCCAGCTGACCGTCACGATGATGCGCAAGCTGCACAAGGGTTTGGGCGTGCCCGCGGCGTCGTTGATTGGCGACGGCGATCTGGACGACGAGGTCGGCGGCGAACTGCCGGACTACGACTTCACCAAGTTTCCGCTGGTGGAGATGATGGAGCGCGGCTGTTTCGGCAACATCAAGTACGGACTCGCCAAGCTGCGCGCCGATGCGGAAGAGTTGGTCGCTCCGCTGCTGCGCCCCTTATGCGGCAAGGTGGCCCAGCCGGCGCTGTTGCGCGCGCGACTGCACCAGAGTGGATCGCGCACGATGGACGAACACGCCTTGTTGATATGGCGGGTCCTGGTCGTCAAGAAGGCCCGTAAGAACCCGCCGCGCGCGCCCTACAAGCAGGGCAGCATCACGAGCGCCTGGCTTCGCGATCTGGCCAAGCTGTCGGCGTTCGATGGGGGGCCTCGCCTTGCGCACGAGTTCCTCAGCAAGCACGGCGTCTGCCTTGTCTTCGAACGGCACTTCGCCAAGACGTACCTGGATGGCGCCGCCATGCTGGACGGCGACCAGCCAATCGTGGCCCTCACTTTGCGTCACGACCGACTCGACAACTTCTGGTTCGCGCTGCTGCACGAACTCGTTCACGTTGCTCGGCACCTGCGTGCCAACCAACTCTTCATCGCCGACAACCTCGAAGACAAGACCCGCAAGGGCCAGGCGGAGGAAGACGAGGCCGACGCTGGCGCGCAGGAAGCGCTCATCCCGGCCAAGCTGTGGGCCAAGGCGGCGGTGACCACTACGCACGCAGCGAGCGACGCGATGGAGGTGGCGCGCGAAGCCGGTGTCCATCCCGCCATCGTTGCGGGCCGGCTGCGGCATGAAACGGGCAACTGGCGCCTGCTCTCCAACCTGGTCAGCGACGCCGGGCCCGTGCGCCAGTATTTCGAGGAGCAGCTCGCATGAAGCTGAAGACTTGCAGTGCGTTCTTGCGCATCGCTATCCAGACCACAGGTTCTGAAAGGAGTTCTATGGTCCAGAAATAGTTGCGGCCGAATACCCGGAGGTACTCGACCGCGGAGGACTCACTGCAGGCAGTTCATCCTTGCTTGGTAGGCGGGGCGATTGTCTTTAGTGACCTCTGCGATGTCAAGGAACGTCCGTGCCGGCCAGGCAGCCGGCTGAGTGTCTTCTTGATTGAAAGAGGTTGAAATGAATATCGTCGAACCATCGAGCGAGGAACTCGCTCGCCCCCCCGGCACGCTGGCTCTGCGTGTCCGCTACCTGGCGTCGCCGAGGCCCTACGTGGAACCTCGGGCGCTGCTGACCGAAACGCTGGCGACCCTCAAGCCGAAGGTGCTTCACTTCTTCGGCCTGGTGGAGGGCGACGTGGAGGGAGGGCGCAAGGAATATGCGCTCTCCGCACACGGCGTCATCCAGAGCAACCCGGCCGAGACCTTGGGCCACCTGGCCCAGGGAAAGCACGAGCTCGAACTGAAGCTGCTCGAGCAGTTCATCCAGGGGTAGCGCGCAATGGCAACGGACTTCGAGCGTGCGCTTTTCGCGCAGCAGCTGGAAGAGGTCCTGGAGTTGCCAGACGCAGGGCGTTGGAGTTTGGAGCGGGACGAGTCAGTCCCGCTCCAACTCTTCGTCGTCATGCGCCCGCTGAGCGACCCCAAGGAGTTCTACAAGGCTCGACTGTGCTGGAGGGACCTGATGAAGGCCCCTTCGTTGAAGTTCATCGACATGGCCACCGGTGCCGACAACAACCCGGCCGCGTGGCCCAAGTGCTTCGGGTTTCGGCCCGGCAGCCTGGACGCATGTCTGCCGTGGACCGCAGAAGGCCACGGCCTGCACGCAGAGTGGGCGAACTCCGCCGCCAACGCCTTCCCCAAGGTCGAGGCCCCGGTGCAGTTCGCGCTGCTTCACGTGCAGTCGTCGCTGGACAACTCCTACCAGGGAAGGGGACCGTGATGTCAGAGGAACTGAACTGGGCGCTGCCTGCAGACCTGCTCGCGGCGTCGATCGAGATCATGCGCCCGCAGGGCCGTCTCGGAAACGAAGGGCTCGCGCTGTGGCTGGGTCGTGCAGACGGCCATCATGCGCACGTGACGCACATCGTGGC
>NZ_JBFUCB010000635.1:0-3385 GCF_056405435.1 Rhizobacter sp. P1_G5
GCCGAGTACGCGCTCGACCACATCCCCGGCGCGATCAACTGCCCGGTGCTCAGCGACGACGAGCGCCGCATCGTCGGTACCACCTACGTGCAGGTGTCCGCCTTCGAGGCCCGCAAGATCGGCGGCGCGATGGTGGCGCGCAACATCGCCCGCCACCTCGACGAACTGATGCGCGACAAGCCGCGCGACTGGCGTCCGCTGCTCTATTGCTGGCGCGGCGGCCTGCGCAGCGGCAGCTTCGTCAACTGGCTGCGGCTGGTCGGCTGGGATGCGCAGCAGCTGAAGGGCGGCTACAAGTCGTGGCGCGCGCACGTGATCAGCGAGCTGGCCACGCGCGCACCGGCGCTGCCGCTGCGCGTGCTGTGCGGCCCGACCGGCAGCGCGAAGACGCGCGTGCTGCACGCGCTCGCGCAGCAGGGCGAGCAGGTGCTCGACCTGGAGGCGCTGGCGGCCCATCGCGGCTCGGTGCTCGGCGACCTGCCCGGCACCGTGCAGCCGTCGCAGAAGGGCTTCGAGACGCAACTGCTGCACGCGCTCGAGGGGCTCGATCCGCAGCGGCGCATCTGGGTCGAGGCCGAGAGCCGCCGCATCGGCCGCCTGACGGTGCCCGAACCGCTGCTGCAGCGCCTGCGCGAGAGCCCGGTCGTCGAGATCGCGGCGACGCGCGAGGCGCGGCTTGCCTACCTGCTGCGCGACTACGCCTGGCTCGGCGACGACCCGCAGCGCCTGGCCGACAAGCTGGGTGGCCTGCGCGAACTGCTGCCGAAGGAGACGCTGGCGCAGTGGCAGGCCTGGGCACGGCAGCGCGAGCTGCCGCCGCTGTTCGAGGCGCTGATGGCCCGGCATTACGATCCGCTCTATGCGCGCTCGCAAGGGCGCCAGCTCGAACGCATCGGCCAGGCGCAGCGCGTCGAGGCCGACGACCTGTCACCCGATGGCATCGCGGCACTCGCGCTGCGCATCGCCTCCCTTTCCTGAACCCCGTGGGACCCACCGATGAAACACGCGCTCCAACACCTGCTCGCCGCCTTGTCACTTGCGTTGATCGCCGGCACCGCTGCGGCGCAGACCGCCACGCCCGGCGTGTTGCGCGTCACCGCGATCCCCGATGAATCGCCGACCGAGCTGGCGCGCAAGTTCGCGCCGCTCGGCAAGTACCTGGAGGGCAAGCTCGGCCTGAAGGTCGAGTGGACGCCGGTGACCGACTACGCTGCCGCCGTCGAGACGGTGGTCAACCGCAAGATCGACCTGGCCTGGTTCGGCGGCTTCACCTTCGTGCAGGCCAGCGTGCGCTCGAACGGCAAGGTGATTCCGCTGGTGCAGCGCGAGGAGGACGAGCGCTTCCGCTCGGTCTTCATCACCGATGCGAAGAGCGGCATCGCGAAGCTCGAAGACCTGAAGGGCAGGACGCTGAGCTTCGGCTCGGCGTCGAGCACCTCGGGCCACCTGATGCCGCGCAGCTTCCTGCTGGCCGCGAAGATCAACCCCGATGCCGACCTGAAGCGCGTCAGCTTCTCGGGCGCGCACGACGCGACGATCGCCGCGGTGGCCAGCGGCAAGGTCGATGCCGGCGCGCTGAACATCTCGGTGTGGGAGAAGTTCGTCGCCGACAAGAAGGTCGACACCAGCCAGGTGAAGGTGTTCTACACGACGCCGGCCTACTACGACTACAACTGGACGGTGCATGCCGACATGCCGGCCGAGCTGCGCAGCAAGATCCAGCAGGCCTTCCTTGCGCTCGACCCGGCCACGCCGCAGGGCAAGGAGATCCTCGACCTGCAGCGCGCGACGCGCTTCATCGCGACCAAGCCCGAGAACTACGTCGGCATCAAGGCCGCGGCAGAGAACGCCGGCCTGCTGAAGTGAGTGAGCCTGCTGCGGTCGCCGAGCTGCGCGCGCTGTCGGCCCCGGCCGCGCCCGGCGTGCCGGGCCTGGCGCTGCGCGGGCTCGACCTGCGCATCGCGGCGGGCGAGCAGGTCGCGGTGATCGGCGCCTCGGGCGCCGGCAAGACCAGCCTGCTGATGGCGCTGGCCTGCGCGGTGCGGCCGTCGGCCGGCAGCGTGTCGCTGTTCGGTCGCGATCCGTGGGCGATGCCGGGCCGCGAGCTGCGCCGCTTGCGCGGGCGGCTGTTCCTCGCGCCGCAGGTGCCGCCGCTGCCGCCGCGCCAGCGTGTCGTGACGGCGGTGCTGGCCGGGCGGCTGCCGGCGATGGGGCTGCTGCAGAGCCTGCGCACGCTGTGGAGCCCGCGCGACGCGGACCTCGCACAGGCGGCGCTCGCCGAGCTGGGCCTGGCCGACAAGCTGTGGCTGCGCGTCGATCGCCTCTCCGGTGGCGAGCGGCAGCGTGTCGGGCTGGCACGCGCGCTGGTGTCGCAGGCCGGGCTGTGGCTGGTCGACGAACCCTTGTCGGCACTCGATCCGACCCGCGCGCGCGTCGTGATCGATGCGCTGCTCGGCGCCGCGCGGCGCGACGGCCGCACGCTGGTGTGCAGCCTGCACCAGGTGGACGTGGCGCGCGAGCGCTTCGCGCGCATCGTCGCGCTGCGCGCGGGCGTGTGCGTGTACGACGGTCCGGCGGCGGGGCTGGACGATGCGGCGCTGCGCGAGTTGTATGCGGGCGAGGTGGCGGCGCCGGCCCCGGATGCCCCGGCGGCAGGCACCGGCCTGTTGCCCGAAAGCATGTGCCGCTGATGGAGCAGGCCGTGCGTCCGGGCGCCGCCGCGCTGCGCGATCCGGCGCTGCTGCGCAGGGTGTCGCTGCTGCTGGCGGCGGCGGTGCTGGCGTGGCCGCTGCTGGTGTGGACCGAGTTCAACCCGGCGACGCTGCTGGACGCGCGCAGCCTGCGGGCGACCTGGAAGTTCGTGTCGGAGTTCATCCCGCCGAAGCACGATGCGGCGTTCCTGGGGCTGCTGCTGCAGGAGACCTGGCGCACCGTCGCGATCGCGACGGCGGGCCTGGCACTGGCGTGGGGGGTGGCGGTGCCCCTGGCCTTCCTGGCGACGGCGCGCCTGTCGCTCAGTGCGATCGCGACGCCGATGGGCCTGCTGCCGGCGCTGCTGCGGCAGGCGATCCGCTGGGTGCTGGTGGTGCTGCGCTCGATCCCCGAGCTGGTGTGGGCGCTGCTGTTCGTGCGGGCCGTGGGCCTGGGCCCGACCTCGGGCGTGCTGGCGATCGCGATCACCTAYGGCGGCATGCTGGCCAAGGTGTATGCGGAGATCCTGGAAAGCAGCGACCCCGCGGCCACCCAGGCGCTGCTGCGCAACGGCAGCGGGCGCCTGCAGGCGCTGTGGTTCGGCGCGCTGCCGGAGTGCGCCGGCGAGCTGGTCAGCTACACGGTGTACCGCTGGGAGTGCGCGATCCGCTCGTCGGTCGTGCTCGGTTTCGTC
>NZ_JBFUCB010000636.1:0-3374 GCF_056405435.1 Rhizobacter sp. P1_G5
GGCCTGCTCGTCCCAGATCTCCATCATGCTGCGCGGGAAGTAGTCGAAGCGCTTGCCGGTGAGCATCTTGAACAGGCCTTCGTACTTCGGCGCCGTGATCACGTCGATGCCGTTGGCGCGCAGGATCTGCGTGTCCGGCCACTCCTGTCCCTGCGCGAGCCGCAGCCGCTTCAGGTCGTCCAGCGTGTTGACGCCGGCCACCAGGCCCTGCTCGCCCTTGCGGATCAGGCCCAGGCGCCAGCCGAGCAGGCCCTTGTTGATCGGGATGTAGATCGGCAGCAGGCGCGCCTCGCGTTCGGCGGAACTGGGGATCGGGCCGACGTCGATCGTCCGGCCGGCCTCGATTTCCAGCACCTGCCGCTCCTGGTTCATCGCGATCTCGGCCGTCTGGATCCGGTACTCGGTGCCGCTCTTCGACAGCGCGAGCTGCAGCAGTTGCAGCGGGTAGTCGTAGCGGCGGTCCCCCTCGAACTCGGGTTTCGGAATGCGCACGATCTCCACCGCCGAGGCGCCCAGGTGCGCCGCGAACAACATGCAGAACAGCGGGCGGGCCAGCAGGCGGAATGCGATGCGCATGGTCATCTCCTCATGGCCTGGCGATCTGCCGCGGGGTCTGCCCGAGGAATCGCTTCAGCGAATGTGTCAGGTGGGCCTGGTCGGTGAATTCGAGTTCGGCGGCGACCTGCGACGGCGCCTGTCCCAGGCGCAGCAGCCGCGCGGCCTCGTGGGCCCGGGCGATCTGCCGGAAGGCCTTCAGGCCGAGGCCGGTCACTTCTGCGAAGTGGCGCTGGATGCTGCGCTCGTCGAGCCGCTGGCGCGCGCCCTGCAGCGCCCGCGAGACCACCGGATCGCGCTCCAGCAGTCCCTTGCGCGCCAGCGCGGACACGAACGCTTCGACGTTGTCGAAGCGGGGCACCTCGAAACGTTCGGGGCCGATCCAGAAACTGCGATCCGCCTCGACCGGGCACGGCACGCCCTGGTTGAACGTCAATCGCCCCGGCAGGCGGGGCATGTAGACCTCGGGCTTGAAGGCGATCGTCAGCATCTCGTCGCCGGCCCGGCTGTCCACGGGCAGCGGCGCCGCGATCTGCCCGGTCTGGATGACCATCAGCGGGCCGCCGCCGCGGCGCACGAACAGCAGGTCCCAGGAGCCGTCGGGCAGGGCCACTTCGCGCGTGTCGCCGCTGTAGCGGGCACTGCGGACCTTCGCCACCAGGGGCGAGTCCGCCGTGCGCTCTTCCTCAGTGATCGTTGCTTCCGTGAGGGGCATCTTGCGCCTGCAGTCCGACGAAGAAGCGGCGCAGGTCATCGGCGACGAGGTCGGGGTCGGTCTCGTTGGCGAAATGGCCGCCGCGCGGCATCTCGGACCACTGTAGCACCCGGGTGTGGGAGCGGGCCACGAAGTTGCGGACCGAGCGGAAGTCATTCGGGAACACGGCCACGGCGGTCGGCGTGGGGTTGGGCAGCTCGCGGTAGCCGGCACCGCTGGCGGCGTTGGCCCGATAGAACTCCGCGGCCTGCCCGCCGGTGCCGGTGAACCAGTAGAGCGACACGTGCGTCAGGAAGCGATCGCGGTCGACCTCGGCGACGCGTTCCCCTTCGAAGCCGAAGAACAGCTCGGCATTCCATGACAGCAGGGCGACCGGCGAATCGACCAGCCCGTAGGCCAGCGTGCCGGGGCGCTTGGACTGGATGTCGACGTAGCCGGCGTACTTGCGGAAGTACTCCAGGGTCTTGAAGCCTTCCATCTCGAACGCGGACAGCCCGTCCATCTCGCCGGGGCTGCCGTTGGGGAAGGCGAACACCTGCTGCAGGTGGACGCCGGCCAGGCCCGCGGGCGCGAGGATGCCCAGCTCGCGCGCGATCRGCGCGCCCACGTCGCCGCCTTGCGCGCCATAGCGGGTGTAGCCCAGGCGCTTCATCAGCGTGTCCCAGGCCGCCGCGGTGCGGGCCGCGTCCCAGCCGGTGGCGGCGAGCGGCGACGACAGCCCCATGCCCGGCACCGACGGGATCACCAGGTCGAACGCGATCGACGCATCGAGGCCGTGGCCGCGCGGGTCGGTGAGCGGGCCGATCAGGTCCAGGTACTCTGCCGGCGAGCTGGGCCAGCCATGCGTCAGGATCAACGGGAAGGCGTTGGGCTCCTTCGACTTCACGTGGATGAAGTGGACGGTCTGGCCGTCGATCTCGGTGATGAACTGCGGATGGCGGTTCAAGCGCGCCTCTTGTGCGCGCCAGTCGAATCCGTCGGCCCAGTACGCGGCCAGCTCGCGCACCAGCGCCAGCGACTGGCCATGGCCGAAGCCCGGGTCCACCGGTTGCGGCCAGCGCGTGGCCGCGAGGCGGCGCTGCAGGTCGAGGATCTGCGCTTGCGCGATCTCGATGCGGAACGGGCGGATCGTGGTGTTCGTGGTGTTCATCGTGGCTCCTGGTGGTGGTCAGTGGGGAGGCCTTCACTGTCTCGCAACGCTGCCGGGCGATCTTGTAGAAAACCGACGCGTCGGTGATGCCCTGCGCGAGCAGGTCGCCGATGGCGGGTCGGCGAGCGGCCCGAATGCTCGGTCATCCGATGAGAAATCCGTTTGACATTCATATTTACTGTAGCTACAGTAAATGATGCGAATCGAGTTCGATCCGTCCAAGGACCGCGAGAACAACGCCAAGCACGGTGTCTCGCTGGCCTTGGCGGCTGAACTTGACTGGGACGCCGCACTGGTCTGGGTCGACGATCGCTTCGAGTACCTCGAACTGCGCATGATTGCGCTGGCCCCCGAGACCAACACGCTCTACTACGTTGCCTTTGTCGATCGTGGGGACGTGCGGCGCATCATCAGCTTGCGCAGGGCCAATCGCCAGGAGGTCAACCACTATGTCGAAAGCAGTTAAGCGACCCGTGATTGCAGTTCCGACTGCAGCAGAAGACAGAGCCATCACCGCGGCGGCCAAGGCCGACCCGGATGCGCAGCCCCTGACGGCCAAGCAATTGAAGGCCATGGTTCCGTTGCGAACCCTGCGCGGTCGGCCGAAGGTGGAGAACCCGAAGCAACTGGTGTCCGTTCGCTACAGCCAGGAGGTGCTGGCGTTTTTCCGGGCCACCGGCGATGGCTGGCAGTCACGCATG
Source organism: Rhizobacter sp. P1_G5 (assembly GCF_056405435.1). Lineage (NCBI taxonomy): Bacteria > Pseudomonadati > Pseudomonadota > Betaproteobacteria > Burkholderiales > Sphaerotilaceae > Rhizobacter > Rhizobacter sp. P1_G5. The sequence continues at coordinate 3,122 of NZ_JBFUCB010000636.1, forward strand.
GATGGGGTGCTGCGCGAGTACGTGACGCGCCAGTCGCGCAAGGCACAAAGGTAGGGAAGGGACGAGTTGCCCCTTGGATCGCTTCTTGCTAGCGTCCCCAGCTTCATCGTCACGTACTGCAGAGCACCCACATGCCAGGAAGTATTTCCCTCGGGCAAGTCAGCCGCTCCCTGCTGACCGCCGCCGCGCTCGTCGCCGGTGCCTCCTTCTCCAGCGGCGCCTCGGCCCGCGACCTCGTGGTGGCGCTGAAGAC
>NZ_JBFUCB010000637.1:0-3366 GCF_056405435.1 Rhizobacter sp. P1_G5
CTGCGCGAAGGCGCGCGCATCGCGCCGACCGAGATCGCCCGCATCAGCRCCGGCGAGTCGCCCACGCCGATGCACTGCGACCTCGTCACGCGCGTCGACTTCGCCGGGCGCCGGCTCGAGGCGATCGGCGGCAACGTGCAGCAGTCGGTGTCGCGCATCACGCTCGATCTCGACGAGCAGGGCCGCGTCGGCACATCACCGGTGGCCGGGCGAACCTGGAGCCTGGTGCTGCGCGTGCACGCCGAGCCGGGCGACTGAGCGCCTGGCTACCGGGACGCCGCCATCGTGCCGTGCATCACGGCACTGAACACGCACCACGCGAGCGGCACGATCCACAGCAGTCGCAGCCCGCGTCGGGCCGCCGTGGTCGACGGCTCGGCGAGCAGCAGCAGCGCGAGCGTCGCCAGCACGGTCGGGTCGGGCGCCAGGCCGAAGAACCCGGCCTGTTGCCATGGGTGCCCGAACGCGAGACCGATCCACGGGTGGACGAGCACCGCCCAGGTCGCCAGCGCGATGCCGGACCGCACGCGCCAGCCTCGGCTCGACAGATCGATGCCGCCCTTCAAGGCCAGCACCAGCAACCCGGCCGCCTGCACGCCGAACGCCGCGACGGCATACGTCGCCGCCCAGAAGATCGGCACGAAGCGCTCGAACAGGAATGCCCACGCCGTGAACGCCCAGCAGATCGCGACGAAGGCGAACGCGCCTCGCAGCAGGCGCCCATCGAGGCTTCGGCGGCCTCCACGGACGCGCCCGACCAGCCACGCTCCCGCCACGCCCATCGCCACCCACTGCAGCGGCCACCACGCCTCGTTCAGCGATTCGAACAGCCGCCAGTAGATGCGCGGCGAGAACATCAGGAAGCTGGACGGCCGGTAGGTCCACCACTCGCTCAACGGTCCGCCCTCACAGCGCAGCCACCGTGCGCGCCATGCGCTCGCGCAGCGCTGCATCGGGCATGCGGCCGCGCGCCGCCGCCATGTTCTCGCGCAGGTGGCCCACCTGGCTGGTCGCCGGGATCGCGCAGGTCACCGCCGGGTGCGAGACGACGAACTTCAGCGCCACCTGCGCCCAGTTCGCGCAGTCGATCTCCGCGGCCCAGGCCGGCAGCCGCTGGCGCGCCAGCGCATCCATCAATGCACCACCGCGGAACGGCCGGTTCACCAGCACCGCGATGCCGCGCTCCTGCGCGAGCGGCAGCAGGCGCTGCTCCGCCTCGCGGTCCACCAGGTTGTGCGTGAGCTGCACGAAGTCGATCGGCTGCGTGCGCATCACCTGCTCCAGCTCGGCATGGCGCCGCCCTTCGGAGGTGGTGATGCCGACGTAGCGCAGCCGCCCGGCCTTCTTCATCTCGAGGAGCCGCGGCAGGTGCTCCTGCCACGACAGCAGGTTGTGCACCTGCATCAGGTCGAAGCGCGGCACGCCCCAGAAGTTGCGCGAGGCCTCCATCTGTGCCACGCCGCGCTGCACATCGCCGATCCACACCTTCTCGGCCGAGAACAGCGCCGCCGGCCGGCCCAGCTGCGCCAGCGCATGGCCGATGGTCGGCTGCGACGAGCCGTACATCGGCGATGAATCGATCAGCCTGCCTCCCTCGGCGAAGAACGCGCGGACCACCTCGGTGCAGGCATCGCGCGCCGCACGGTCGTTGCCGACGTTGAAGGTGATCCAGCTGCCCAGCCCGATGACCGGCAGCGTCTCGCCGCTCGACGGGATGCGGCGCTCGAGCGCCGCGGCAGCACGGGCCGGCGCGGCGGCCACCAGCGCACCGGCGGCCAGACCGGCCAGCCACTCGCGTCGGGTGCAGGGATCGACGTTCATGCGCCGATTCTGCGACCCGCCCGCCAGCGCGTGGCGATCACCCCACGAGTTGCTCGACAACGCTCGCGAGGCCGGTCGTCCCGCGCACCTGCACCGCTTCGCCGCCTGCGAAACGGATCCAGCCTTCGTTGAAGCCGTCGATCATCCGGATGCGCGGCTGCGGGTGGCGCATGCCCTGGCTGTGGAACAACGCCTCCCAGCTGTCGCGCGGCACCGGCGCGGCGCGCACCGGCCGACCCAGCGCCTGCGCCAGCGCGGCAGCGATGTCGTTCGGGCTGACCGGCGCCGGGCCGTCGAGTTCGACGATGCGCTGCCCGGCGCCCTTCTCCGTCAGCAAGCGCGCCGCGACACGCCCCACGTCGGCTGTGGCCACCATCGGCACCGGCCGGTCCGGCGGCTGCAGGAAGGCCGGGATCACGCCCTGCGTGCGCGCCGCGTCGATGTCCCAGCGCAGGTTCTCGATGAACCACGACGGGCGCAGCAGCGTCACGTCCAGCGGCAGCGCCGACCACACCTCCTCCATCAGCGTGTGCTGGCTCAGCAGGTTCGACGGTGCCGCCTGCGCGCCGATCGTCGACAGGCACACCACGCGCGCCGGCCGCGCGGCGCGCAGCGCCTGGTCGAGTGCCGCGGCCGTGGCCCGCGCCTCGGGAAAGCCCGGCGCCGGGTCGAACACCGGCGGCGGCACCACGAACACGCTCGTGGCGCCGTCGAAGGCCCGCGCCAGCGCCGCGGCGTCGTCCAGCGTGGCGAGCGCGACCTCGCAGCCGAGCGCCGCCCAGGCGCGCCCCTTGTCGGCATCGCGCACGACGGCGCGCACCCGCTCGCCCCGCGCCAGCAGTTCGCGAGCGGCCGCGCCGCCGACCTGGCCGGTGATTCCGGTGATGGCATGCATGAAGACTTCCTTTCGTCGATTCGTCAATCAGGAGGCGAATCGTAGGAAGCGACACCATTTGAGTAAAGGCAACCAGCGGCATATCATTGGTGACACTGAATCACGAATTGAGCGAACGATGACACTCGATGGCCGCCTGCTCTCCAACGTCGGCGTGCTGGCCGCGGTGATCGAAGGCGGCAGCTTCGTGCGCGCCGCCGAGGCGCTCGGCATGACGCCGTCCGGCGTCAGCCGGGCCGTCGCGCGGCTGGAGGCGCGCATCGGCGTGCGCCTGCTCGAGCGCACGACCCGCTCGCTGAACCTCACCGACGAAGGCCGCCGGCTCTATGCCGACATCAACCCGCTGGTGCTCGGCATCGAAGACGCGGTGACGCACGCCACCAGCTCGTCGGGCACCGTGCAGGGCCGGCTGCGCGTCAACACCGATGCGTTCACGTCGCGCCTGCTGCTGGCGCCGCACCTGCCGCGCTTCCTCGCGCTGCACCCCGGCCTGACGCTCGAGCTGATCGCCCGCGAGCAGCTCGGCGACCTGGTCGGCGAGGGCTTCGACATCGCGGTGCGCTTCGGCGAGCCGCCGAGCTCGTCGCTGGTGGCGCGCAAGCTGCTCGAGAGCCGCATCGTCACGGTCGCGTCGCCGGCCTACCTGAAGC
>NZ_JBFUCB010000638.1:0-3360 GCF_056405435.1 Rhizobacter sp. P1_G5
GCCACAGGCTGCGAGCAGGGCGGCCAACACGGCTGCCGATGCCAGGCCCGACCACCGGCCAACCAAGCGAATCACATTCATGAGCCTCGTGGCGCCACTGCCGCGGCGCTTCCTGTCGAAAGAAGAGCGGCGATTATATGGTTCACCCCCCCAGCGACCCGGCGCTGCTTCCTGGCGATCCCGATGACGAGGGCCTGGAGGTCGGCGCCGGCGAGGCCCCCGAGCGCCGCGTCGCGCTGATCGATCGCAGCCTGCACGGCGTGCGGCTCGACAAGGCGCTGGTCGCGATGGCCGGCGAGTTCTCGCGCAACCACCTGCAGACGCTGATCGAGGGCGGCCATGTGTGGGTCGACGATCGCCCGGCGACGCAGGCCTCGCGCAAGGTGTCGGCCGGCCAGCAGCTGGTGGTCGAGCTGGTGCCGACGCCCGAGAGCCGCGCCTTCCGCCCCGAGGCGATGGCGCTGGCCATCGTGTTCGAGGACGACGCGCTGATCGTGGTCGACAAGCCCGCCGGCATGGTGGTGCACCCGGCCGCCGGCAACTGGTCGGGCACGCTGCTCAACGGGGTGCTGGCGCACCACCCGGCCGCGGCCACGCTGCCGCGCGCCGGCATCGTGCACCGGCTCGACAAGGACACCTCGGGGTTGATGGTGATCGGCAAGACCCTGCCGGCGGTGACCGCGCTGGTGCGGGCCATCGCCGCCCGCGAGGTGCAGCGCGAGTACCAGGCGCTGGCGCACGGGCGGGTGCCGGCGCAGCCGTTCCGCATCGACGCGCCGCTCGCGCGCGACCCGCAATCGCGCGTCAAGATGGCCGTGGTCGGCGGCGGCAAGCCGGCGCAGACCGACGTGACCCGGGTGGCGCTCGCGGAGTTCGACGAAGGCGCGGTGAGCGCGGTGCGCTGCAAGCTGCACACCGGGCGCACCCACCAGATCCGCGTGCACCTGRCCACGCGCGGCCACACGCTGCTGTCGGACGCGCTGTACGGCGGGCGCCCGGGCCTGGGGCTGGCCCGGCAGGCACTGCATGCGGCGCGCCTGGGTTTCGCGCACCCGGTGGACGGCCGCCCGATGCAGTTCGAGGCGGCCCCGCCCGCCGATCTGGCGCAGGCCTGGCAGCAGGTGATCGAGGCCTCCGAGAAAGCCCCGTGACAGGGTCATCGCAGGGCCTATACAATGGCGCACAATCGCTGCCACCCAGGGAGCGATGATGTGAACTGCAGCGCCGATGTGAATGGCGCGCAGGCTGGTTCTCAGCGCCAAGCCGTCAAGACGGCGCTTCGGACCAGACGCTCCACACTCGACAGCCTTCGCCAACCCAGCGACATCCCAGCGACAACCCGGTGCGTCCACCGGTGCGCCGCGGGATTCGAGCGAAGGCCGATGCGAGCGGAGCCCGCCCCCTGAATGCCTGCCGGCCGAGCCGGCTGAGGATGTGAACGAACGTCAATGAACACACAGGATGCAAAGCGCGTCCTTGAGACCGCGCTCATCTGCGCCCAGCAGCCGATGCCCATGCGTGACATGCGCGCGCTGTTTGCCGACGAACTCGGCCCCGACACCCTGCGTGCGCTGCTCGACGAGTTGATGCGCGACTGGGAGGAGCGCGGGGTCGAGCTGGTGGCGCTGGCCCATGGCTGGCGCTTCCAGAGCCGCCCGGAGATGCGCGAGTACCTCGACCGGCTGAACCCCGAGAAGCCGCCGAAGTATTCGCGGGCCGTGATGGAGACGCTGGCGATCATCGCGTACCGCCAGCCGGTCACGCGCGGCGACATCGAGGACATCCGCGGCGTCACCGTCAGCAGCCAGATCGTCAAGCAGCTCGAGGACCGCGGCTGGATCGACGCGATCGGCTACCGCGAGGCCCCGGGCCGCCCGGCGCTGTACGCGACGACGAAGCAGTTCCTCGACGACCTCGGGCTGGCGAGCCTGGAGCAGTTGCCGATGCTGCAGAGCTCGGCGCTGAACCCCGGTGCGATGGCCGAGGCGCTGGCCGGCCAGCCGTCACTGCTGGAGCCGGAGCAAGGCGCGCTGCCGCTCGACGGCGAGCTGGCGATCGAGGTGTCGCTCGAAGCACCTGTCGAAGAACCCGCCGCCGGATCCCCCGCCGAGTCTCCTTTCGAATCCCCTTCCGAATCCCTCGCCGAACCGGTCGCCGACCTGGCGGCCGTTCCCTCCGCCCCTTCCCCTTCCCATACCGAGCCAGCGGCAGATGCCGCCCCCGAGGACACACCGCATGAACCAAGCTGACGACTCTTCGACGACCCTGCCTCCCGACGCCGAAGGCGGCGAGGCCTCGGCCGCGAAGCCCAAGCGTCGCCGCACGACCAAGGCCGCGGCCACCGACGCGCCGGCGACGGCTGCCGAGGCTGTGCCGGCGGAAGCTGCTGCGGGTGATGCCGCGGAGGCTGCGCCGAAGCCGGCACGCAAGCGCAAGTCGGCCGTGAAGGTGGAGGACGGTGCTGCTGCCGACCACGACACCGGGAGTGCCGCCGCGGCCCCGGTGGCCGAGCCGCTGATCCAGGTCGAGACGAAGCGGCCCCGACCGCCCGTCGAAGCTGCTGCCGCCGCGGCGCCTGCCGCGGCACCGGTCGAGCCGCCGCCCGCCGCCGCCGATGCGCCGGTGATCTTCACCGTGGTCAAGGAGCCCGGCACGGAGCTGCCGCCGGACTGGGATCCGCCCGGCCTCGAGCGCGAGGTCGACGAGAACGGCCAGCCGACCCGGGCGTCGCGCAATCGCCGCCGCGGCGGGCGCAAGGACCGCCGCCGCGACGAGGTCGTGCTCGGCGCGGCCGAGGCGCACCTGTCGACGCCGGTGATGCCCGACGCGAGCGACCTGTTCGCGACGGTGGTGTCCGGCGATTTCGACGTCGAGGTGCCGCAGCCCGAGGGCGCGCCGTCCACCGAGCCGGCGGCGCAATCGCTGTCTGCCGACGAGGCCGAGGGCGAAGGCGACGACCTGGACGCCGAGGATGAAGCCGCAGGCGACGCCGAGGCCGAATCCACCGCCGAGATCACCCCCGAGGAGGCCGCCGAACGCAAGCGCGTGCTGCAGGCCGACCCCGACGCGCCGAAGCTGCACAAGGTGCTGGCCCAGGCCGGCGTCGGCTCGCGCCGCGACATGGAGGACATGATCGCCGACGGCCGCGTCACGGTGAACGACCAGCCTGCCCACACCGGCCAGCGCATCTCGTTCGGCGACCGCATCAAGGTCGACGGCAAGCCGGTGCGCGTGCGCATCGTGCCGCCGGCGCCGCGCATCATCGCGTACCACAAGCCGGCCGGCGAGGTCGTCACGCACGACGACCCGCAGCACCGCCCCACCGTGTTCCGCCGCCTGCCGCGGCTGCAGCAGGGCAAG
>NZ_JBFUCB010000639.1:0-3356 GCF_056405435.1 Rhizobacter sp. P1_G5
GCGCGCCCCGCTGCGGGCCGTCGTCGAGCCGCGCACCGAGTTCAACTACGCCGAGCTGCACAACCAGGGCGATCCGGCCGAGCGGCGCAGCGCGCTGTTCCACCGCTTCGAGCTGCGCGGTGCGGTGACGCAGCCGGCGACGCGGGCGCACGTGCTGGTCGAGCTGAACTGCGGCATCGAGCGCGCGCGCTACGAGGCCGAGATCGAGCTGACGCAGGAGCGCACCAGCCTCGGCGCGCGCGTCAAGATGCCGCTCACCGCGCGGCTGATGCGCTCGGTCTCCGAGGCGGTGGTCAGCAGCCTGTTCGTGCAGGTGATGGTGGGCGGGCAGGTCATCCACAAGGACACCTATGCGATGCGGCTGATGCCGGTCGACCAGTGGCTGGACAACAGCACCAGCGGCGTCTGGCTGCCGTCGTTCGTGCTGCCGCGCGATCCGGCGGTCGAGCGCGCGATCACGCTCGCGCAGCGCTACGTGCGGGTGATCCGCGACGACCCGAGCGCCGGCTTCGAGGGCTACCAGTCGGCCTCGTCCGCCGACCCGGCCAGCCTGGAGAACGTGGACCTGCAGGTCGAGGCGATCTGGTCGGCGCTGCTGCACGAATGGGACCTCGGCTACATCAACCCGCCGCCCACCTACAACCGCGCGCTCGATTCGCAGCGCCTGCGCACGCCGAGCGCGGTGCGCAGCGCGCGCATGGGCACCTGCATCGACCTGACGCTGCTGTTCGCCGCCTGCCTGGAGCTGGTCGACATCCATCCGGTGGTGTTCCTGCTCGACGGCCATGCGCTGCCCGGCTACTGGCGCCACCGCGACTACCAGTTCGCGTACCGCGAGGTGATCAACCCGGGCGATGCGGTGCCGCAGGGCGACGAGCACCGCAGCGGCTCGCCGGGCGCGCAGACGCGGCCGTGGCGGGCCGGCCGGGCCAGCTACCGCGAGGTGTGGGGCCTGATCCGCGACGGCAAGCTCGCGCCGCTGGAGAGCGTGCGCCTGACCGAGCACTGCGGCTTCCGCGAGGCGCGCGAGGCTGGCGTGCAGGCGCTCAGCGAACCGCGCGACTTCGATTCGATCCTCGACATCGCGATCGCACGCGAGCACCAGGTCACGCCGCTGCCGATCGTCGCGCCGGCAGCGCTGGCGGTGGGAGAACGCGCATGAATGCCAGCCTCGTCACGAGCACGGCCGCCGAGCCGCTGCCGTTCAACGCCGCGCCGTGGGAAGCGGCCGATGCGGGCCTCGGCCTGCGCGAGCCGGCGCCCGCACTGGCGTCATCGCAGCAGGCGCTGCCGATCTCGATGCGCCGCCGCCGCGGCTTCACGCCGTCGATGGCCGATCCGCGCGCGAGCGTCAGCCTGCGCGACGACGACGGCGTGCTGCGCTGGAACTACGAGCCGCCGGCCGCGCAGGTGCTGCGTGGGCGCTCGCGGCGCGCCGGCTGGTTCGGCTTCGGCGAGGTGCTGCAGCGCTTCGAGTACGAGGACATCGGGCCGAACCGGATCGCGCAGTCGCTGGTCGCGCTCGACGCGCGGCTGACGCCGCAGCAGGGCCTGCGCCAGTGGGTCGACGGCGCGCTCGTGCCGGCACCGGCACCGCAGCTCGACGGCACGCAGCCCACGCTGCTGCTGGTGCACGGCACCTTCAGCAACAGCGACATGTGGTTCGACCAGCTCGGCGCGACGCCCGCCGGGCTGGCGCTGCTCGCGCAATGGAAGCAGGTGTACGGCGCGCGCATCTTCGCGTTCGACCATGCGACGCTGTCGGTCGCGCCGTGGCTGAACGCGCTCGACCTGCACCGCGCGCTGCGCGGCATCGCCGGCCCGGTCGACGTGGTGTGCCACAGCCGCGGCGGGCTGGTCGCGTCGTGGCTGCTGCGGCTCGCGCCGGTGCGGGTGCGGCAGGTGGTGTTCGTCGGCTCGCCGCTCGGCGGCACCAGCCTCGCGTCGCCGTACCGCCTGCGCGCCGCGCTCGACATGCTGGCCAACATCGCGAACGCGCTGTCGCTGGCCGGGCAGGCGGCGAGCACGGTGTTCCCGCTGGCCGCCGGCGCCGCGGGGCTGGCCAAGGTGCTGGGCAAGACGCTGCAGCTCGGCTCGGCCCTGCCGTTGGCCGATGCGGCGGTCGCGCTGGTGCCGGGCCTGGCGAGCCAGCAGCGCGTGACCGACAACGCCGAGACGCGCGCGCTGTTCGGCGACCGCTGGCTGGTGCAGCCGAAGTTCGCGGTGGTGACGGCCGATTTCGAGCCCAACCTCGACGCGCCGGCCTGGAAGTTCTGGACCCGCTTCCGCAACCCCGGCCTGCAGCTGGCGAGCCTCGGCGCCGACATCGTGTTCCCCGGTGCGAACGACCTGGTCGTCGACACCGACGCGATGAGCTTCTTCGGCCAGCCGGCGCAGGGCGAGCCGCAGGTGCTGTCGCTCGGCAAGACGGCGACGACCTTCCACACCAACTACTTCCGCGATGCGGCGGTGCTGAAGTTCATGGCCGGGCTGTCGCCGCCCGGCTGACGCCCGGCATCCAGGCAGCCCATGCCGACCAGCGCCGCCTCGACCGCCTGGTCCAGCGGCGTGTGCGGCTCGCGGCCCAGCACCGCGACCAGCCGGTCATTGGCCAGGCGCACCGGCTGCTTCCACAGGTAGCGCATCTCCAACAGTTCGCGCAGCGTGACGACGAACGGCGCCATCAGCCGCAGCAGCCACCACGGCGTGCGCACGATGCGCGGTGCCTGCCCGGTGCGGCGTGCGACCACGCGCTGCACCGCCTCGGCGATCTGCCGGCCGGTGGCGTCCCAGTGGCCGGCCATGTGGAAGCGCTCGAAGGCGCCGAGCTGCGCACGCCGGTCCAGCAGCTCGACCATCGTGCGCGCCACGTCGGGCAGGTAGCCCCACTGGTGGCCGACGCCGTCGTCGGCCGGGTTCGCGATCGACGTGACCGGCTTCCCCGGCTTCAGCATGCCCTGCGCGAGCCAGTTGTTGCCCGACTTCGGCCCGAAGAAGTCGCCGGCGCGCACGATCAGCACGCGCGCGCCCTGGCGGCTGGCGGCTTCCAGCCGGCTCTCCATCTGCACGCGGATCGCGCCCTTGCGGGTCTGCGGGTGCTGCGGCGAATCCTCGCGCAGCAGCGGGAACGCATCCGGCCCGAAGTTGTAGACCGTGCCCGGCAGCACGATGGTGGCGCGCTGCGCGATGGCCGCGGCGATCGTGTTGTCGACCATCGGCAGCACCACCTCGGCCCAGCCGCGGTAGCCCGGCGGGTTGACGGCATGCACGATCACCGCGCAGCCCTCGGCGGCCCGCAGCACGTCGGCGCGCTGCATCGCATCGCCGCGCAGCCAGGTGATGCCATCGCGTTGCTG
>NZ_JBFUCB010000640.1:0-3341 GCF_056405435.1 Rhizobacter sp. P1_G5
CTCAACACCCTGTACGCCGCGGTGAACCAGCCCGGCTGGCGCTGCCCGACGCTGCTCTTCATGCTGCCGCCGAGCGGCGTGTGGATCGCCAACAAGATCGGCATGATCCAGTGGCCGCAGCGGCTCAAGGTGCAGGTGCTCAACGAATCGCTGTCGAGCGCGTCGGCGGTGTGGAATGCACTGCTGGGCCAGTGGAACCGCGTGAAGACCGAGCCGGTGTGGGGGCCGCCGCCGGTGGCCGCGATCGCCTCGGTGCAAGGGCCGGACGGCTTCCCGATCAAGGTGGCCGACCTCGACGCCGCAGCCGCCTCGGCCTCCGCATCGCCCGGCACCGCCATCAAGAGCAGTGCCGTCACGAAGGCCCCGGTGCGCGCGGTGCTCGATCCGCAGCGCGCCGCCCATGCCCTCGACAGCATGCTGCAGGTCGACGGCCTGATGGGCTGCGCCGTCGTCGACACCGCGACCGGACTGGTCGTCACGCACAAGGTGCGCGAGGAGCACCCGGTCGACATCGAGCTGGCCGCCGCCGCCTGCACCCAGGTGCTGCGCGTGCACGACCGCCATGCGCGCGACATGGGGCTGGCCGACGCGGTGCAGGAGATCATGACCAGCACGCCGACGCGCCACCACCTGATCCGCTCGCTGTCGCGGCACAGCGGGCTGTTCCTGTTCGCGCTGCTCGACAAGCAGCGCAGCAACCTGGCGCTGGCGCGCTACAAGCTGATGGAGGCGGAACAAAGCCTGTCCTGAGAAGGGTTGCGAAGCTTGGATACCATGCCGGGATCGCAGCACGTCTGCGGATGCAGCCACTGGACATGAGCCAAGAAGTTCTCTTCGACTACCCCCTGCAGGACAGCGCCGGCGCCACCTGCACCGCGCACGCCTGGGCCAAGGTGCCCGAGCCGCTGACGCCGGCCGGCCGCGCCGACCACAAGGCGCGCGCGAAGGCCCTGCTCGCGAAGCACGACGCGGTGCTGGTCGCCCACTACTACGTCGACGGCGACCTGCAGGACTTGGCGCTCGAGACCGGCGGCCTGGTCGCCGATTCGCTCGAGATGGCGCGCTTCGGCCGCGACCACCCGAGCAAGACGCTGGTCGTCGCCGGYGTGCGCTTCATGGGCGAGACCGCGAAGATCCTGAGCCCCGACAAGCGCGTGCTGATGCCCGACCTCGACGCGACCTGCTCGCTCGACCTCGGCTGCCCGCCCGACGATTTCGCGCGCTTCTGCGACGCCCACCCCGACCGCAAGGTCGTCGTCTACGCCAACACCAGCGCCGCCGTGAAGGCGCGCGCCGACTGGATGGTCACCAGCTCCTGCGCGCTCGCGATCGTGCGGCACCTGAAAGACCGCGGCGAGAAGGTGCTGTGGGCGCCCGACCGCCACCTCGGCCGCTACATCCAGGAAGAAACCGGCGCCGACATGCTGATGTGGAACGGCGCCTGCATCGTGCACGACGAGTTCAAGGGCCTGGAGCTCGACCTGCTGAAGGCCGAGCACCCCGGTGCGAAGGTGCTGGTGCACCCGGAGTCGCCGAAATCGGTGGTCGCGCAGGCCGACATGATCGGCTCCACCTCGCAGCTGCTGAACGCGGTGCTGCAGATGGACGCGAAGACCTTCATCATCGCCACCGACAACGGCATCCTGCACCGCATGCGCCAGCTCGCGCCCGGCAAGACGCTGATCGAGGCGCCCACCGCCGGCAGCAGCGCCACCTGCAAGAGCTGCGCGCACTGCCCGTGGATGGCGATGAACGCGCTGCAGGGCGTCGTCGCCTGCCTGGAGCACGGCAGCGGCGAGATCCACGTCGACGAGCCGGTTCGCAGCCAGGCGCTGGGCTGCATCGACCGCATGCTCGATTTCGTGAAGGCCAACCCGTCGAGCACGCAGAAGCTCGGCCTGGTCAGGAACATCGGTGCCGCATGACGATCGCCTTCGAGTTCGACGAAACGCTGGAACAGGCCCGCACGCGCAACATCCGCGATGCGCTGGCCGAAGACATCGGCCGCGGCGACTGGACAGCGCAGCTCGTGCCGGCCGGGCGCCGCGTGCGCGCCCGCGTGCTGGTGCGTGAAGACGCGGTGCTGTGCGGCCGCGACTGGTTCGACGGCTGCGTGCATGCACTCGATCCGCAGGCCGCGATCGACTGGCATGTCGACGAGGGCGCGCGCATGGCGCCCGACACGCTGGTCTGCCACATCGAGGCCGATGCGCGCGCGCTGCTGTCGGCCGAGCGGCCGGCGCTGAACTTCCTGCAGCTGCTGTCGGCCACCGCGTCGGTCACGCGCCGCCATGTCGACGCGATCGCCGGCGCGTCGCCGAACCCGCGCGGCTGCGCGATCCTCGACACCCGCAAGACGCTGCCCGGGCTGCGGCTGGCGCAGAAGTACGCGGTGCGCATCGGCGGCGGGCAGAACCAGCGGCTCGCGCTGTGGCACGGCATCCTGATCAAGGAGAACCACATCGCCGCGGCCGGCGGCGTGGCCGCCGCGCTGCGCAATGCACAGGCGCTGCAGTCGGGCGTCGACATCCAGATCGAGGTCGAAGGCCTCGCCCAGTTGCGCGAGGCGCTGGAGGCCGGCGCCACCAGCGTGCTGCTCGACAACTTCGACGAGCCGCTGATGCGCGAAGCAGTGGCCGTGACGGGCGGGCGCGCGCTGCTCGAGGTCTCGGGCAACGTGCAGCTCGACCAGGTGCGGCGCATCGCCGAGACCGGCGTCGACCGCATCTCGATCGGCCGTCTGACAAAGGACGTGCGGGCGACCGACTACTCGATGCGGGTGCTGGAGCGGATCTGACTCTGCAACTGAGCGGACTTTTGCCGCACTCTCGGGATGGTCGCCGCGGCCCGCACTGACTACAGTCGACGGGACATCCTGACCGAACGGCGGACCCCATGAGCGCAGACTTCGACACGATCTTCAACTACAACGAGCGCGCCGTCTTCGAGGCGGTGGCCGCGGCCGCCACCCAGCACCCGCACCTGAGCGGCAGCGAGCTGCTCGCCGACATCGCCTGCGTCGCGCTGAACCGGCTGCCGCCGCGCTACATCCGGCATGCGGTCGATTTCTCGTTCTACCTGAGCGAGAAGGAGCGCCACGCGATCGAGGTGGCGATCACCGAGGCGGTCGACTTCGCGTTCCAGTTCGTCTTGGCGCGAACCGCGATGAAGGCCAGAAACTAAGCTTTGCTGGTCGCCGGCCTCACCAGGATGGTGGGGAAGCTCACCGGCAGCGTGCGCGGGAAATCGCGGCTGAAATGCAGCCCGCGGCTCTCGTGCCGCATCAGTGCCGAGCGCACGATCAGCTCGGCGCAATCGACCAGGTTGCGCAGCTCCAGCAG
>NZ_JBFUCB010000641.1:0-3337 GCF_056405435.1 Rhizobacter sp. P1_G5
ACTTCATCGGCCCGACACTCGTCACGCGCGACGAGGCCGAGATCAAGCGCTTCCACGCGGTCCACCACGACATCATCCTGAAACCGCTCGACGGCATGGGCGGCATGGGCATCTTCCGCGTCGGCCCCGACGGGCTGAACCTCGGCAGCATCACCGAGACGCTCAACAAGGGCGGCACGCAGACGGTGATGGTGCAGCGCTACCTGCCCGAGATCGTGAAGGGCGACAAGCGCGTGCTGGTGATCGGCGGCGTGCCGGTGCCGTTCTCGCTGGCGCGCATCCCGCAAGGCAGCGAGATCCGCGGCAACCTCGCCGCCGGCGGCAAGGGCGTCGCACAGCCGCTGTCGGCCCGCGACCGCGAGATCGCCGAGGCGCTCGGCCCGGTGCTCGCCGCGCGCGGGCTGCTGCTCGTCGGGCTCGACATCATCGGCGACAGCCTGACCGAGATCAACGTGACCAGCCCGACCTGCTTCCAGGAAATCACGCAGCAGGCCGGCTTCGACGTGGCAGAGATGTTCATCGACGCGCTGGAGGCCAAGCTCCCCTGAAATCCGGGGCACGGGATAATCGCGGTTTCCTCCGTTGGTTTCCCCATGGCCGTCCTCTCGCTTTCCAATGCCCACCTGGCCTTCGGCCACGTGGCCCTGCTCGACAACGCGGCGTTCTCGCTCGAAACCGGTGAGCGCCTCGGGTTGATCGGCCGCAACGGCGCCGGCAAGTCCTCGATGCTGAAGATCATCGCCGGGCTGGAGAAGCTCGACGACGGCCTGCTGCAGATGACGCAAGGCGTGCGCATCTGCTACGTGCCGCAGGAGCCCGTGTTCGAACCGGGCCACACGGTGTTCGAGGCCGTCAGCGAAGGCGTGGCCGAAGCCCGTGCCGTGCGCCAGGCCTATGAAGAACACGCCGACGGCGTTGACCTCGATGCCTTGCAGACGCGCATCGAGGCGCTCGACGCCTGGAACTGGGAGCAGCGCGTGGACACCACGCTCGCGCAGCTCCACCTCGACGGCTCGCGCGAGATCAGCCAGCTCTCCGGCGGCATGAAGAAGCGCGTCGCGCTGGCGCAAGCGCTGGTCGCGGTGCCCGACGTGCTGCTGCTCGACGAGCCCACCAACCACCTCGACCTCGATTCGATCGCCTGGCTCGAAGAGCTGCTGCGCAGCTTCAAGGGCAGCGTGATGCTGATCACCCACGACCGCGCCTTCCTCGATGGCGTGGCCACCCGCATCGTCGAACTCGATCGCGGCATCATCCGCAGCTACCCCGGCAACTTCACGGCCTACGAGCGCATGAAGGAAGAGCAGCTCGCATCCGATGCGCTTGCCAACGCGCGCGCCGACAAGCTGCTGGCCCAGGAAGAGGTGTGGATCCGCAAGGGCGTCGAAGCCCGCCGCACGCGCAGCGTGGCGCGCATCCAGCGGCTGGAAGTGCTGCGCGACCAGCGCCAGAAGCGCCGCGATTCGCTCGGCCAGGTGCGCCTGGAAGTGGACTCCGGCGCGCCCAGCGGCAAGATCGTCGCCGAGCTGCGCGACGTGAACCTGCGCTTCGGCGAGAAGGTGATCGTGAAGGACTTCACCGCGACCATCCTGCGCGGCGACAAGGTCGGCCTGATCGGGCCGAACGGCGCCGGCAAGACGACGCTGCTGAAGCTGATCCTCGGTGAACTGAAGCCCGACTCCGGCCACGTGCGCCAGGGCAGCAAGCTCGAGGTCGCCTACTTCGACCAGATGCGCAGCACGCTGAAGCTCGACGCGACGCTCGCCGACACCATCAGCCCGGGCAGCGAGTGGGTGGAGTTCAACGGCCAGCGCAAGCACGTGATGAGCTACCTGAACGACTTCCTGTTCTCTCCCGAGCGCGCCAACTCGCCGGTGCGCACGCTGAGCGGCGGCGAGCGCAACCGCGTGCTGCTGGCCCGCCTGTTCGCGCTGCCGGCCAACGTGCTGGTGCTCGACGAACCCACCAACGACCTCGACATCGACACGCTCGAGCTGCTCGAGGAGCTGCTGCAGGGCTACCCGGGCACCGTGTTCCTGGTGAGCCACGACCGGCGCTTCCTCGACAACGTGGTCACCAGCACGATCGCATGGGAAGGCGACGAGAGCCCGGGCTTCTGGCGCGAGTACGAAGGCGGCTATGAGGACTGGAAGCTGCAGCGCGACCGCGCACGGGCGATGCGCGACAAGGCGGCCAGGTCGGCGCCCGCACCGACGCCTGCTGCGCCGCCGCCGCCCGCAGCCGCGCCGGTCGCGAAGAAGGCCAAGCTCAGCTACAAGGAACAGCGCGAACTCGACGGCCTGCCGGCGCGCATCGAGGCGCTGGAGACCGAGCAGAAGACGCTCTCGGCGCTGCTCGCCGGCACCGAGATCTACGCCGGCGACGCGGCGAAGCTCGCGGCCGCGCAGGCGCGCTTCGCGGCCCTCGACGACGAGCTGCTGACGGCGCTGACGCGCTGGGAAGAGCTCGGCGCGCGCTGATCGCTGCGAGGGTGGTGCGCTGGCGCGGGCCGAGCGCCGGGCCGCCCCAAGCCGGCCCGCATCCCCTCGGGGGATCGGTCGATGTACCCGTCGACCGAGGGGTCGTCATCCAGAGCGCCCGAGCGCGCCGAACCAGGATTCGGCGAGCGCGCTGCGGTGCGTGCGGCTGATGATCAGCCCCGACTGCAGGTACAGCGCGTTCAGCAGCCGCGCGGCGCGCGAGGTGTCGAAGCCCGGCCAGTCGGCCATCTCGCGCAGCGACGAGCGGTCGCCCTGCAGCCGCTGCACCGCCGTGCGCACCAGGCCGCCGGCGCGCAGGCCGCCCAGGTTGAAGCCCGGCGCGACGCGGTAGGCCACCGGCCCGGCGATCTCCGGCAGCAGCGCGTTGCGCGAGCCGCGCAGCGCCAGTTCCCACAGCACCGGCCCGAGCGAGTGGTAGTGCTGCTCATCGGCCACCAGCGACAGCTCCGAGTCGCCCGGCGTGCGCAGCACCGCCGGCTCGACGTGCAGCACCCGCAGTTCGGTGGGCCGCTCGCGCAGCAGCGCATCCAGGCTGATCGGGCAGTGCACCAGGCGCTCGCGCGCGAACACGGTCAGCGGCACCACCGCCGGGCCCATCTGCAGGTGGATCACCACCTGCTGCGAATGCCGCACGCAGGCGGCCAGCACGTCCAGCACCTCGGACGCATGGCCGGCCCGCTCGAAACGGCTCAGGTCGGCCAGCAGCGACGGGCTGAGCGTCGCGCCGCGCAGGCTGCTGTCGGCGACTTCGCCGAGCGCACGCGGACCCCCCGGCTCATGCAGGTAGCGCTCGAAGGCGCTGACGCGCATCAGCTCGGGCTCGCCGAAGGGGATGG
>NZ_JBFUCB010000642.1:0-3328 GCF_056405435.1 Rhizobacter sp. P1_G5
GCCCAACCTGTCGACCATCCAGCTCGCCTGCGCCCGCGTCGGGCTGGTGTGGCAGGACCTGAAGATCGAGAGCGTCCATGCGAAGGACGCCGGCGAATGGCCCGGCCCGGGCGCCGAGCCATCGCACGGCTTGTACGCGCTCGCGCAATCGCTGCGCCGCCATGCGCGGCTGGCGGTGCTGACCAGCCCCGACAACACGCCCGACCGCATCGCGCGGATGATGCAGGCCGAAGGCCTGACGGACGATTTCCAGATCGCGGTTGCCGAGCGGCTGCTGCAGGCCGGCGAGCGCATCGTCACCGGCCTGTCGATCGCCGAAGCGGCGCAGGCGCGCTTTGCGGATCCGAACGTCGTGCTGCTGTGGCGCCAGTCGGCGCGGGCCACGCCGGTGCGCTTCGGGCTGCCCGACGCGAGCTACGAGCAGCGCCATCCGGACAAGGGCCTGATCACGAAGCTGGAGGTGCGCGCGGTCTCGCTCGCGCGCCTGCAGCTGCGCGAGGACAGCATCGTCTGGGACATCGGCGCCGGCTCGGGCGCGGTCGGCCTGGAGGCGGCGCGGCTGTGCCCGGCGGGCCACGTCTACGCGATCGAGAAGAACGAGGACGACGTGGCGATCGCCGGCCGCAACCGCGCCGCGATGGGCGTCGGCAACCACACGCTGGTGCACGCCAAGGCGCCGCAGGCGATGGACGGCTGGGCCGACCYGGACGCGGTGTTCATCGGCGGCTCGGGCGGCGAACTGGCCGAGCTGATCGCGTTGTGCCTGCGGCGGCTGCGCGCGGGCGGGCAGCTGGTGATGAACTTCGTGACGATCGAGAACCTGGGCACGGCCACCGCGACGCTGGCCGAGCTCGGCGCCGACTGGGATGTCGTGATGCTGCAGGCGTCGCGCAGCAAGCCGATCCTGCACATGCACCGGCTCGCGGCGGAGAACCCGGTGTGGGTGGTGTGCGCACGAAAGGCTTCCACATGACGCTGGGTCGATTGATCGGCGTGAGCCTCGGCCCGGGCGATCCGGGCCTGATCACGCGCGCCGCGTGGGCGCAGCTGGCGCGCCGCGACACCGTGTGGACCTACCCGACGCGCAGCACCAAGACGCCGAGCTATGCGTTCGACATCGTCACGCGCGCCGAGCTGCCGCCGCCGGCCGAGCACCTGCCGCTGCTGTTCCCGATGACGCACGACGAGGAGAAGCTGCTGCGCAGCTGGCACCGCGCCGCCGACACCGTGCTGCCGCTGCTGCGGGCCGGGCGCGACGTGCTGTTCCTCGTCGAGGGCGATGCCAGCACCTACGCGACCTTCGGGCACCTGGCGCGCACCGTGCGGTCGAGGGACGAGCGCATCGCGGTCGACACCATCGCCGGCGTCAATGCATTCAATGCGGCCGCGGCCACGCTGGGCCGCCCGCTCGGCGAGCAGGACGACACCATCGCCGTCGTGCCTGCGGCCTACGGCGTCAGCGCGCTCGACCGCCTGCTCGGCGATTTCGACACGCTGGTGCTGATGAAGGTGAAGCCGCTGATCGAGGACCTGCTCGACTGGCTGCAGCAGCGCGAGTTGCTGGCCGACGCGGCCTTCATCGAACGCTGCGGCGCACCCGACGAACGCGTGCTGCGCGGCGCCGGGATGCTGTCGCTGCGCGGCCAGAAGGTCAGCTACCTGTCGCTGATGCTGGTGCACAACCACCTGCGCGTGCGCGGTGAACGCATCCGCGGATGCCTCAAGAAATCCAGCCCGGAGACCCTCGATGACTGACCCCCGCATCGCGATCGTCGCGATCACCAAGCACGGCGCCGCACAGGCTGCGCAACTGGCCGCGCAGCAGCCGCGGGCCCACATCGTCTGCGCCGACAAGTTCCGCACGGCCTTCGACGGCCTCGCGAACCCGCTGCGCGCCTACACCGCCGCGCTGCGCGACGAGATCGGCCCGCTGTTCGCCGCCTACGACCAGCTGATCTTCTTCGTCTCGCTCGGTGCCGTCGTGCGGCTGATCGCGCCGCACCTGAAGTCGAAGGACGAGGACCCCGGCATCACCGTCGTCGACGATGCCGGCCAGTTCGTGATCCCGGTGCTGTCGGGCCACGTCGGTGGCGCCAACGCCTGCGCCGAACAGGTGGCAGCGCTGCTCGGCGCGACCCCGGTGCTGACGACCGCCTCCGACGTCGGCAAGACCATCCCGGTCGACATCCTCGGCCGCGAGCTCGGCTGGTCGGTCGAGGCGCCGAAGCTGAACATCACCCGCGTCTCGGCCCACGTCGTCAACGGCGAGCCGATCGCCTTCGTGCAGGAAGCCGGCAGCCCCAACTGGTGGACGCGGCCGACACCGCTGCCGGCCAGCATCCACCGCTTCGAACGCTTCGAGGACGTCGACCTGGCGCGCTTCAAGGCGGTGCTATGGGTCACGCACCGCGCGATCGACGCTGCGTTGTGGCAGCAGTTGAACGAACGGCTGGTCGTCTACCGCCCGCCGGCCGCAGAGGCTGCCGCATGAGGGTCGCGCTCGGGCTCGGCTGCGACCGCGGCACGCCGGTCGAGACGCTGTCGCGCGCGGTCGGCGAGGCGCTGGACCTGGCCGGCGTCGCGCTCAGCGACGTGGCCGCGGTGGCGAGCATCACGCTGAAGTCGAACGAGCTCGGCCTGCTCGACCTGGCCGCGCAGCGCGGCTGGTCGCTGCACTTCTACGACGMCGCCGAACTGGCCGAGGTGAAGGTGCCCAACCCGTCGGAGACGGTGCGGCGCTACACCGGCACGCCATCCGTCAGCGAGGCGGCCGCGTTGCTCGCGGCGGGCGCCGCGCCGGCCAGCTCGTTGCTGGTCGAGAAACACATCCTGCGTGGCGACGACGGCCGCCACGCGACCGTCTCCGTCGCGCGCTGCAGATAACTCTCCATCCCCTTTGAAAGGAACGACATGAACCCGCAACAAGCCCTTCAACCCACCGTCTCCTTCCCCGCCACCGCCTCGCGCGGCCTGCTGCGCCAGCTCGCCGCCGGCGCGCTGCTCGGCGTCGTGATGCTGTACGGCGTCGCGTTCGCCGAGAGCCCGCTCGCGCACAACGCGGCACACGACGTGCGCCATGCCACCGGCCGTCCGTGCCACTGAGCGGGAGCCGATGATGCTGTTCCGACGCCTGGTGTGGTGTGCACTGCTGGTCGCCTTGGCGGTGGGCAGCCTGCAGTGGGTCGTGCAACGCTGGCAGGCGGTGCCGATCATCCTCGCGGCCGAGGAGTTCGAGGTGCAGAAGTCTGCCGCGCCGGCTGCCCACGAGCACACGGCAGAAGAGGCCGCCCACGCGCACCACCATGACGTGGACTGGACACCCGCCGAC
>NZ_JBFUCB010000643.1:0-3298 GCF_056405435.1 Rhizobacter sp. P1_G5
GCCACACCGCGAGCATCGCCGGCGTGTTGCCGCCGCCGACGTAGACGACGTCGCTCGCGAGCACCTCGGCGCGCAGGTCGAGCCCGCGGTCGAACTGGAACAGCGGCAGGTGGCGGGCCTCGCAGTCGAGCTTCGCGAAGGCCTTGTAGAAGCGCAGCAGGTAGTCGGGGCTGTCGCCGCTGGCGGTGCCGACGAAGCTCACGCGCGGGCGGGGCCGGCGGGCGAGCGAGAGGATCCAGGTGTCGAGGCGGGGGTTGTCCGGCTCCATCGAGAAGCCGCCCCCGCCCAACGCGACGATGTGCCCTGTCATGCCCACGCTCCCGCGGGGCATGCAGGCCCCGTCGTCAGTTGAGGATCTTGCCGTTCGCGCCGAACATCGCGAAGTTCACGTAGTGCGAACCCGGCTTGTCGTTGACGCTGAAGTCGAGCGTGTAGCCGCCGACGTCGATCGCGCTGGCGGCATTCAGCGCCGCGGTGACGCCAGCCGGCGTCAGCGAGTTCGTGGTCTCCAGCACCTTCACCAGCGCCTTCGCGGCGATGAAGCCCTCGATCGAGCGGGCCGACAGGTCCGGGTTGTTCGAGGCCGCCTTCAGCTGCATGTACTCGCGCACCACCGCCAGGTTGCTCTGCTGCAGCAGCGGCAGCACCACCGAGAACGCGTAGCCGCGTGCACGCTCCGGGCCGAGCGCCTTCAGCAGTGCATCGGTGTCGATGATCGACATGCCGTACAGGATGCCCTGGCCGCCCTTGGCGGCGTACTGCTTGACGAACTCGATGCCGGCCGCGGTGGTCGCGCCGAGGAACACCACCTGCACCTTCGAGTCGATGATGTCGGCAACCGACTTCTCGACCTGCACCGTGTTGCGCGGATAGCCGCTCGTCACCGCCAGCTCGATGCCGTGCGTCTGCGCCGCCGCCTGCGCACCGGCCAGCACATCCTTGCCCAGGCCGTCGTCCTGGTAGACCAGGCCCACGCGCTTCACGCCGACGTGCGACAGCTGGTCGAACAGGCGGCCCACCTCGTCGTGGTAGCTCGCCTTCACGATGTGCATGCCCGGCGCCTTGACGACCGTGGCCGCACCCGACACCGCGCCCACCAGCGAGGTCTTGGTCTGCGTGTAGACGCCGTCCTTGGCCAGCGCCTCGAGGTTGGCCGTGCCCACCGTGCTGATCATCGCGACCGGCGCTTCGGCGGCGATCAGTTCGCGCGTCAGGCGCACGCTGTCCTCGGGCTTCTGCGCGTCGTCGCGCGTCACCAGCTTGATCGGCCGGCCGCGCACGCCGCCCTTCAGGTTCACCGCGTCGAAGTAGAGCTTCGCGCCGGCGTTCATCGCCTTGCCGGTCACGGCCTGCGGGCCGGTGAACGGCGCAACCTGGCCGATCACGATCGGCTCGGCGGCCAGCGCCGCGAACGGGGCAGCCAGCGTGGCGGCCAGCAGGCCGGTAACGGCCAGCGCATGCAGACGGAAGCGCTGCACAGCGGAAGTCGGTTTGGTAGACATCAGATGTTCCGGTATGGCGCGAACGGCGCCGTATGGACAGCATCTTAGAAAGACAGACAGGGATATCCCTACTCATTTCGCGATTCAATTGCAAGCCGATGTGAACTGGTGCGCGAAGTTTTTTCTTGCCTTTTTGGCGGCGCGCGATATTCGCCCGAACCTGTCAAACAGCCGTCAGGAAACGGGCTCGAATCGGCGCGCCGCAGCATATTCACATCGTCTCGGCGAACAACTCGCGACCGATCAGCATGCGCCGGATCTCCGAGGTGCCCGCGCCGATTTCGTAGAGCTTCGCGTCACGCCAGAGACGACCGAGCGGGTACTCGTTGATGTAGCCGTTGCCGCCGAAGACCTGGATGCCTTCGCCGGCCATCCAGGTGGCCTTCTCGGCGCACCACAGGATCACGCTCGCGCAATCCTTGCGCACCTGGCGCACATGCTCGACGCCGAGCGAATCGAGGTTCTTGCCGACCGTGTAGCAGAAGGCGCGTGCCGCCTGCAGCACGGTGTACATGTCGGCGACCTTGCCCTGGATCAGCTGGAACTCGCCGATGCTCTGGCCGAACTGCTTGCGGTCGTGGATGTACGGCACCACGTTGTCCATCACCGCCTGCATGATGCCGATCGGCCCGGCCGCGAGCACCGCGCGCTCGTAGTCGAGCCCGCTCATCAGCACCTTGGCGCCGCCGTTCAGGCTGCCCAGCACGTTGGCGGCCGGCACCTCGACGTTCTGGAACACCATCTCGCCGGTGTGCGAGCCGCGCATGCCGAGCTTGTCGAGCTTCTGCGCGGTGCTGAACCCCTTCATGCCCTTCTCGACGATGAAGGCGGTGACGCCGCGGGCGCCCAGCTCGGGTTCGGTCTTCGCATAGACCACCATCGTGTCGGCATCGGGGCCGTTGGTGATCCACATCTTGGTGCCGTTCAGCAGGTAGTGGCCGCCTTTGTCCTCAGCCTTCAGCTTCATGCTGATCACGTCGGAGCCGGCGCCCGGCTCGCTCATCGCGAGCGCACCGACGTGCTCGCCGCTGATCAGCTTCGGCAGGTACTTGCGCTTCTGCGCCTCGCTGCCGTTGCGCTTGATCTGGTTCACGCACAGGTTGCTGTGCGCGCCGTAGCTCAGCCCGACGCTGGCCGACGCCCGGCTGATCTCCTCCATCGCGATCATGTGGGCGAGGTAGCCCATGTCGGCGCCGCCGTATTCCTCGCTGACGGTGACGCCGAGCACGCCGAGCTCGCCCATCTTGCGCCACAGGTCCATCGGGAACTGGTCGCTGCGGTCGATCCCGGCGGCGCGCGGGGCGATCTCGGCCTCGGCGAAGGCGCGCACGCTGTCGCGCAGCGCGTCGATGTCTTCGCCGAGCTGGAAGTCGAGTCCGGGCAGGTTCATGGGGTGTCTCCGTCAGTTTCTGGGATGAATCGTGTCAGGGCGAATTCAGCAGGCGCTTCGCCTCTTTCTCGTGCGTGCGCACCTCGTCGAGCGTGACGTGCAGGTCGGCCATCTGCTGCTCCAGCTGCTGGCGGTGCATCGCCAGCACGGTGAGGAATTTCTTCAGCTGGGCCTGCGTGTCGCGCGGCGACTCGTACATGTCGACCAGCTCCTTCACCTCGGACAGCGTCAGCCCGAGCCGCTTGCCGCGCAGCGTCAGTTTCAGCCGGGTGCGGTCGCGCGCGGTGTAGATGCGGTTGCGCCCGGCACGCTGCGGCGACAGCAGCCCGCAGTCCTCGTAGAAGCGGATCGCCCGCGTCGTCAGGTCGAATTCGCGGGCGAGTTCGCTGATCGTGTAGGTGATTCC
>NZ_JBFUCB010000644.1:0-3296 GCF_056405435.1 Rhizobacter sp. P1_G5
GTCGCCCCGGTCGCCCCGTCGGAGCTGTACCGCGACGGCTGGTCGGGCTACAGCCCCTGCCACTGCTTCAGCAACACCCCCGGCAACGCCGGGCTCGGCGACGGCTGCGGCCAGATCAACATCCTCGAGGTGGTGGCCGAATCGCAAGGCGCGCAGTACGGCAACCGCGACATCATCAGCACCGGCATCCGCTCGTACCAGGTCGGCTCGCTGGGCGGCTCGACCTGCGGCGTCAAGGGCTGCACGATGGATCACTTCTCGACCGATGCCGACCTGCTCGACGCGAACAGCCGGACGGTGATGAAGCAAGGGGCCGTCATCGACGCCAACAACCGCGGCAGCGCCGGCCCGGTCTGGCGCCGTCCGGTGGATGACCGCTACTACCTGGTGCTGCTCGACGAGCAGTCGCGCGCGGTGCAGGTGGCGATGGTCCACCCGGGCGCCATCCCGGCCTCGTTGAAGGCCATCGTGCCGGCGTTGCCGAACACGATCACCCGCGCTGCGGTCGACAGCCTGATGGGCTTGCGCCTGCCGAAGTAGGGTTCAACCGGATGCCCATAATTCACCATCCGTTGAATTATGGGCGCCATGCCGTCGCCCCTGCCCGCCACCGCTGCCAGCGCAGCCACCATCGTCGAGCTGCGCACCCGTGACGCCGACCGCACGCAGCAGGAGATCCTGCGCGCCGCGATGCACGAGTTCGCCGCAAGCGGCCTGGGTGGCGCGCGCATCGACGGCATCGCCGAGCGCGCCGGCGTCAACAAGCGCCTCATCTACTACTACTTCGGCGGCAAGGACGAGCTGTTCCTCGCGGTGCTCGAGCAGACCTATGCCGACATCCGCGACGCCGAGCGCGAGCTGCACCTCGAACGCCTGAGCCCGCCCGACGCGGTGCGCCGGCTGGTGTCGTTCACCTGGGAGCACTACCTCGCACACCCGGAATTCCTGACGCTGCTGAACAGCGAGAACCTGCACCGCGCCCGCCACCTGAAGACGTCCAGCCGCATCCGCGAGATGAACTCGCCGCTGCTGCACACGCTCGGCGAGGTGCTGGAGCGCGGCCGCCGCGAAGGCACCTTCCGCGGCGGCGTCGACGCGGTGCAGCTCTACATCTCGATCGCCGGCCTGGCGTACTTCTACCTGTCGAACAACCACACGCTGTCGACCATCTTCGGGCGCGACCTGATGGCGCCCAAGGCCCTGTCGGAGCGCCTGTCGCACATCACCGAGGTGGTGATGGGCTATGTCCTGCGGGACTGACGCCAGACCCTGCAATTCACCAAACGGTTAAGAAGGACCGCACGATGAAACGCTGGCTCCTGTCTCCCGCGCTGCGCCCGGCCTGGCTGCTGGTGGTGCTGCTGGTGCTGTGGGACCTGGCGGTGCGGCTGTTCCGCATCCCGCCCTACCTGATCCCCACGCCGTGGTCGGTGGCGCACCAGCTGGTGGCCGAGGGGCCGATGCTGCTGCGCGAGACGCTGCCCACGCTGTACGCCACGCTGGGCGGCTTCGCGCTGTCGGCGCTGTTCGGCGTGCCGATCGCGATGTGGATCGCGTCGTCGCGCCTGGTCGAGAGCTTCGTCTACCCGCTGCTGGTGTTCTCGCAGTCGATCCCGAAGGTGGCGATCGCGCCGCTGTTCGTCGTGTGGTTCGGCTTCGGCATCGTGCCCAAGGTGATCGCGGCCTTCCTGCTCGGCTTCTTCCCGGTGGTGGTCGCCACGGTGCAGGGCTTCAAGTCGGTCGAGGCCGACGTGATCGACCTGGCCCGTTCGATGGGCGCGAGCCCGTGGAAGGTGTTCATCAAGTTCCGGCTGCCCACCGCGCTGCCGTCGATCTTCAGCGGGCTGAAGGTCTCGGTGACGCTGGCGGTGGTGGGCGCGGTGGTCGGCGAGTTCGTCGGCTCCAACTCCGGCATCGGCTATGTGCTGCAGAAGGCCACCGGCAGCTTCGACCTGCCGCTGATGTTCGCCGCGCTGGTGCTGCTGTCGATGGTGGGCGTGCTGCTGTTCCTCGCCGTCGAACTCGTCGAACGCTGGCTGATGCCCTGGCACACCTCGCAGCGCGCCGGACAGCTCGGCACGCCCTGAACAACAACCGAAGGAGACATCCCATGAAGAGACGCGTCCTGGTGCAAGCCGCTGCGGCGGCCGCGTTGTCGGTCGGCCTCGCCGCGCCTGCCTTCGCGCAGGCCCGCGACAAGGTGGTGCTGCTGCTCAACTGGTACGTCTACAGCGAGCACGCGCCCTTCTTCATCGGCAAGGAGAAAGGCTTCTACGAGGCCGAGGGCATCGACCTGGAGATCCAGGAGGGCCGCGGCTCGGCGGTGTCGATCCAGGCGGTGGCGGCGGGCTCGGCCACCTTCGGCTATGTCGACGTGCCGACGATGATGAAGGCCGCTGCCAAGGGCGCGCCGGTGAAGGCGGTCGGCGTCGCGCTGCAGGTCAGCCCGATGTCGGTGATGGGCTTCTCCGAGAAGGGCGTGAAGACCGCGAAGGACATCGCCGGCAAGACCGTCGCGATGACGCCCGGCGACTCGATGAGCCAGATCTGGCCGCTGTTCCTGAAGAAGACCGGGCTGCAGGAGAACCAGTTCAAGACCGTCTCCGGCGACGCGCAGACCAAGCTGAACGCGGTGATCAACGGCCAGGCCGACCTGCTGCTCGGCTACGTGATGGACCAGAACATCAAGCTGCAGGATGCGACGAAGAAGCCCGTGCAGGTGGTGCGCTTCGCCGACTACGGCGTGAACCTGATCAGCTCGGGCATCGTCGCGCACAAGGACACGCTGTCCGGCAAAGCCGACCTGGTCAAGCGCTTCCTGCGCGCCACCACGCGCGCGCTCGAAGAGGCCGAGAAGAACCCCGAGGCCGCGGTCGACGCGACGCTGAAGGCGAACCCGAAATCCGGCCAGCGCGACACCATGCTGGTGGGCCTGAAGCTGACGACCGCGCTGTACCACACCGACGAGACCAAGGCGCTGCGGCCGTTCCGCGTCTCGATGAAGAACGTGGGCGAATCGCTGGACCTGCTGGTGCAGTACGGCGGCATGGACCCGGCCACGCGCGGCAAGCCCGAGGACTACGTCACTCTCGACTACCTGCCGTGAGCGCCGTGCTCAAGACCGTGCCAGAGGCCGAGCTGGCCCCGGTGCTGATCGAGGCCCGCGGCCTGCGCAAGACCTACCGCACGCAGGACGGCGACGTCGAGACGCTGCGCCCGCTCGATCTCTCGATCCGCGCCGGCGAGTTCGTCTCGGTGGTCGGCCCGTCGGGTTGCGGCAAGAGCACGCTGATGAA
>NZ_JBFUCB010000645.1:0-3292 GCF_056405435.1 Rhizobacter sp. P1_G5
CTGGTATTGGTCGGTGGGCTCGTAGACCATGACCTCGACATCGTCCAGATCGGCCAACGCAGAGTCGATTCGGGCCTTGACGGTCGGCCAGTCCAGCCCACCATTGCCGGCCCCCAGGGGCGGAATGGCCACGGAGCGAATCTGTCGCTCACGCAAGACACGCTTCAGATCCTCCAGCCCGGACTCCACCCACTCCAGCCGTGAGTTGCCTTTCCAATGGTCCTTGGTTGGAAAGTTGATGATCCAGCGCGGTCCGTCGAGTTCGCCGGTTTCGGTGACGAACATCTGTCCGACCTTCACCTGCTTCGCTTTGCAGGCTGCGGCGTACAGGTTGAAGTTGCGGTCGAACCGCTCCTTGAACATCAAGGCGATGCCCTTACCCATCACACCCACGGTGTTGACGGTGTTCACCAGTGCCTCGGCGTGGGCCTCGAGCAAGTTGCCTTGGGTATAGGAGATCATCAGAAGTACCAGTTGGGCCGTGTGTGCACAGGTAGCGCAACGCCCAGGGCCTGCATTTTGCCCTCGATCTCGGCTCGGACAGCATCCGTGTAGCACACGATTCCCCGCAGTGCGGTCAGCGGCACATGCTTGTGCACCAAGGCTTCCGCTTGGTATCGCTCCAGCTTGCCGGGGTCCTCGGGGTCGCGTTTGAAGTCGCGACGTTGAAGCAGCGGCCAGTCGATCTGGTCCAGGCGGGCCAGATCGTCGTAGAAGCTCGCCAGGCCACTGTAGGCGTGGCTGTCGGTGAACACGAATGGCAAGCCGAGTTCGCTCACTCGGCGCAGGCTGGACACCAGGATCACGATGTCCGCGTTGGGGACCTGCTTGATCCCGTTCCAACCAGTGTGGATGTTGCGCAGCATCACCGAGAACGGTGTGAAGTAGAAGGGAACGTAGTCCGCCAGAGTTCCTCCTGGGGGAAGCGGGACCGGACGTACTGCACGCTTGTCGATCAACTCTGCATTGCCAATGCTCACCCAGCGAGGAGAGCGAACCGGGCTGTTGCCGCAATGGACCCCGTTCTGAAGCACCCACGGCAGATTCGCCCGATGGAGGATGCGCCAGATCAGCGCCTTCTCAGAGTTGAGATTGGTGTAGCTCACTTGGAAAACATCGCCGGCGCGACGTCGACGTGCAGCGTCCGGTATCGCCCATCAATCATCTCCTGAACGCGCTTCTGTGCCTTGTCGTCCTTGACATAGATCGCGTGAAACAGGTCCGCGGGAACAGGCCCTGGAGCCAGACACTCGGCCATGCAGACGCACTTGCAGTACTGGTCCGAGTATTCACGCTTGTTCATGGCTTCCCAGTCGATCGCGTCCATGCCAGCGTCGTACTCAAGCAGTTCGATCTGGCCGCCGGCCAAGGGATGCTTCGGGATGATCTTCCAGGCCTTCGCCCGAGCCACACTTCGCTGAACGGCAATGAGCGCGAAACGCTTTCCGGGATGGTCCCGCTGCACACGCCCGTCGAATGGATTCTTGGCAAAGAAGTGGAACGGGACGTGGCGCTCAAGGCGCAGCCGCTTTCGGTCCTCAATGATCTCGGGATCGGCCACATCGACGAAGCCGTCCAGGCGCGACCTGGGTAGCAAGCCGTCGTCGAGGATCGATTTCATGTTCGTCAGGCTCGTGAGGTGGTAGATCAGCTTCTTCGCGCGAATGTCGTCGTTCATGTCGTCTCTCCCTAAACCCTTGCGGGCAGAACAGACAGGCCACTGCGATTGACCAGGGCGCCGGAACCAACATTTTGCCGGTCAGGAGATCTTGCATCAGGCCCCACTTGCGCGCGCGGAGCTTCTCGACAGCGCGCTTGAGCGCTATTCCCTGTACTCGCTGGCGTCCATGTTGCCGCGCAGGTCGTCGCAAGCGGTGAGCAGCAGCTGCTCCAGGCGAGTCAGGGTGAGGCGTTGATGCGGCATGGGCGTGGGGAAGTCTGTGCAATGACCTTTTGGCGTCGATTGTCGCAGCGGCTCATCCGGCGCATCGCGAACGTTGCCACGAGGGAGAATGCACGTCGAATTCCAGAGTGCAATCCCCATCGTTCCATGAGCGACATCAAACTCTTCCGCCTCCAATCCGGCCAGGCCACCGAGCTGCAAGGCGATGCCTCCGACCTGGAGAAGCCGCTGCAGAGCCTGATCGAAGCGAATCTCGAGGTGCTGCTCGGCATCCGCTTCCTCGCAACGGAGTACTCGACCGGCAAGACCCACGGAGGTCGCATCGACACGCTGGGGCTGGACGAGAACAACTGCCCGGTGATCCTCGAATACAAGCGTTCGGTGGGCGAGAACGTCATCAACCAGGGCTTGTTCTATCTCGACTGGCTGATGGACCACCAGGCCGAGTTCAAGCTGCGGGTGATGGAGAAATTCGACAAGGCTGCGGCCGATGCCATCGACTGGAGCGCCCCGCGCCTGGTGTGCATCGCCGCCGACTTCACGAAGTACGACGGCCATGCGGTGCAGCAGATCAATCGCAACATCGAGCTGATCCGCTATCGCCGATTTGGTGACGAGCTCCTGCTCTTCGAGCTGGCCAATGCATCGTCGGCCGCGACATCGAAGGCGGCGGCCGCCAGAGCCGTCAAGCTTGCGAAGGATCCGAATGAGCCAGGGACGGAGAGGCCAGTCGGTCCCGACAAGCCCTATGCGGAGGTCGTGCAGTTGCTGCCTCAACCACTGACGGACTTGCTGGCCTCGCTGGAGGACTACACCTTGTCGCTGGGCGACGATGTCCAGCGCAAGGAGCTGCGGCTGTACGTGGCATTCAAGCGGCTGAAGAATTTTGCGACGCTGGTTCCGCAGCGGGCACGCCTGCTGCTGTACCTGCACCTGGACCCGGCGAAAGTGATCCAGGCACTGCCCACGGCCAAGGACTTTTCGCAGAAGGGTCACTGGGGAACAGGTGACGTCGAAATCTCTCTGGCCACGCTTGCCGATCTGGAGGCCGCCAAGCCGTTCATCGCTGAAGCCTACGAAGGGCGTTCCCATGCCAAGCCCGCTTCGTGAAAGCTGAGAGGCGAAGCGTCGATGGCGTGCTGAACTGACGCTTCTGCGCCCCTGGTGTCAACCCCCCAGACCCGGCCTCCGCCACCCCGTAAAATCCGACGTTTTTCCGTTCGCACCTTGACTGGCAGTTTGGCGCTCCCTCCGCGCCGCACCCCTCTTTCCGGCTCCGGCCTGATCCGCCTGCTGGCGACGCTGAGCGACACCCACGTCCCGGCCCTGAAGGACAGCTTCTCCGACGGGCTGTGCCGGTGGTTCGACTGGACCGACGCGATCTCGTTG
>NZ_JBFUCB010000646.1:0-3287 GCF_056405435.1 Rhizobacter sp. P1_G5
CCGCCGCCGCATCGCCGGGGCGGCGCAGCAGGCGCATCGCGATGCCGCGCTGCAGCAGCACCTGCGCGCGCAGGCGCTCGTCGGGCGTGCGGTGCTGCAGCTCGCTCGCCTGGTCGAGCAGGGCGAGCGCGCCCACCGCATCGCCGCGCGCGTTGCGCACGCTGGCCAGCCCGCGCAGCGCGTAGGCCTCGCCGCGCGGATAGCCGAGCTCGCGACTCAGCGCCAGCACCGACTCGAAGGCGTGCTGCGCGGCGTCCCAGTCCTTCAGGTTCTCGAGCGCCCGGCCGAGGTTGTGCTGCGTGACGGCCTGCTCGCGGCGCAGCCCGGCGGCCTGCTGCGCCCGCAGCGCCGCCTCGAAGTAGTAGCGCGCCTGGCTGTAGTCGCCCATGCGGTTGTAGAGGATCGCGATCGCGTTCAGCGAGGTCAGCGCCTGTTGCGGCATGCCCAGCCGCTCGTACAGCTGGTTGGCCAGGCGCAGGTCGAACAGGCCGTTGGCGAACTCGCCGCGCACGCCGCGCAGGTAGCCGCGGTGGTACAGGCCGTCGGCGCGCTGCTCGTCGTCGTGCATCTGCTCGGCGACCGCGACCGACTGCTCGAACAAGGCCATCGCCTGCACGCTGTCGCCGGCCAGCTCGCGCAGGTCGCCCTCGCAGCCGAGCAGGCTGGCGCGCAGGCGCGGCGCCCGCGGCAGCAGCGCGCGCGCCTGGCCGAGGTGCGCTTCGGCGGCGGCGCGGTCGCGCTCGGAGTGGTAGTCGCACAGCAGCCAGTGGGCCAGCACCAGCGAATCCGGGTCGGCCGCGGCGCCGGCCTGGTCCAGCTCGGCCAGCGCCTGCTCGGCCAGCTTGCGGCCCTGCTCGGGGTCGCTGCGCATCGCGGCGCGGCTGCGCTCAAGCATCGCGCGCGCCGGCGTGTCGGGCACGGCCGCCTGCGCCTGCACGGGCAGCAGGCTCGTCAGCACGACCAGCAGGCAGATCAGCGAACGCGACGGCAGCATGGATTCCGGAAGAGTCAGGTCGACAGTGTGCGCAGCGGCGACAGCGGCAGATTGTCGCCTGCACACCGGCCCGCGCCGAGCGGGCGCAGGCAGAAAGCCTCGAAAATGCCCGCCGCCGGTTCGCTAGCGCACGGACGGCGCCTCCGCCACCGGCCAGCATGCCCCACAGGCCGGGTGCGCCGTGCCGGGCCGCCCACGCTGCAGGAGTCTCCCATCGCCGCCGCCACTCTCGTCCCGTCGCTCCCCCCGCTGGTCAGCCTGTCCAGCGGAACCCGCAGCGAGTTCGGCACGCGCCCGACCGTGTCGACCCATGCGCTCGCCGACTCCGGCCTGTTCTCCGACGAGGCACTGTGCGAGTTGCTCGACCGCTTTCCGCGCCAGCAGCTGCATGCACTGACGATGGGCAGCGACCCGGCCCGCCCCGACCAGAACCGGCCGGTCCGCCACGAGGAACTCGATGGCGCCGACCTGCTGCGCGCGGTGCAACAGGGCTGCCTGTGGCTCAACCTGACGCGCGTCGACCGGGCCGATGCCCGCTTCCGCACGCTGATCGACCGGCTCTATGAGGAGCTCGCCGACGGGATCCCGGGCTTCCGCCCCGACGCGAGCCACGGCAACCTGCTGATCTCGTCGCCCCGCGCGATGGTGTACTACCACGTCGACGGCCCGGCCTCGGTGCTGTGGCACGTCCGCGGCCGCAAGCGCGTGTGGGTGTACCCGCCGCTCGATCCGCACTTCGTGCCGCGCGAGGCGATGGAGGACATCTTCGCCGGTGCGCGCCACGAATACCTGCCGTTCGACCCGGCGTTCGATGTCGCGGCGACGCGCTGCGAACTCGAGCCCGGCCAGTGGATCGCCTGGGCCCAGAACGCGCCGCACCGGATCTCCAACCTCGAGGGGATCAACGTCTCGCTGTCCACCGAGCATTTCACGCCGCAGACCCGGCGGCGCGCGCGCGTCCAGGCCGCCAACCGCTTCATGCGCCTGCGCTTCGGCTGGACCGGCCTCTCCACCCGCGACGCCGGCCCGATCGCCGGCCTGAAGGTGCTGGCCCACCAGCTGGCCCGCCGTGCCGGGCTCGACCGCATCCGCCTCAAGCGGCACGAGGCCGCCGCGCTGCGCGTGGACCCCGACGCGCCGGACGGGGTGGCGCCGCTGTGATCGAGGTGCGCTGCTTCGGGTCGCTCGCGCAGGCCGCGGCGCTGCGCCACGACATCGATGCGCTGAACCGCCAGTCCGCCCGCCCGGACCCGTTCTCGACCTTCGCGTTCTTCGAGACCTGGCTGCGCCACGACGAACGCCACCCCGCCGGCACCGGCATGCAGCTGTGGTTCCTGGCCGCGTTCCGGCGCAACGAGCTGGTCGGCTACGTCGCGCTCAAGCGGGTGCTGCGGCGCGTGCTGGGCGTGCCGGTGGCCACCGTCGATTTCCTCGTCACGCACGACACCGACCGCCCGCACGCCGTCGCGCGGGCCGAGGACGTGGGCCCGGTCTGCGAGGCGTTCTACGCGCACCTGCTGGCACGGCGCGCCGACTGGAGCTACCTGGAGTTCCAGCAGCAGGACGCGGGCTCGCCGCTGTTCCCTCCGCCGGCCTCGGTCGACCTCGGCGGCTACCTGGTGCGCGAGTGGCCGGCGCTTGCGAACTGCACGATCCCGGTCCGCTGGGCCGGCCTCCCGGCGTACTGGCAGGCGCTGTCGAAGAAGTCCCGCTCGAACCTGGCGCGGCAGCTGGAGGCCACCTTTGCCGCCGGCGAGGTCACATTGCTGAGGTCGTCCGACCCGGGCACCACGCCGGCGCTGCTGGCGCTGTACCTGAGCATCGAGCCGCGCAGCTGGAAGGCCCGCGAGGCCCGTGCGCAAGCCGACATCGGGCGCCACCCGGCCCGCCTCGCCTACTTCCGCAGCCTGCTCGACGAGGCGCAGCCGATGCGGGTGTCGATCCAGGTGCTGCTGGTCGACGGCGTGCCGATCGCGGGGCTGATCAACGGCGCCTTCCTTGACGGCCTGTACGCGCTGCACATCGTCCACGACGACCGGGCCGGCCGGCTCGCGCCCGGTTCCGCGATGCTGCTGCTGGGCATGCGCGAGGCGATCGACGGCGGCTTCGCGTTCTTCAACCTGCTGTCGGGCTTCGGCTACTACAAGTCGCGCTGGCTGGCCGAGGCCACGAGCACGCGGATCGCGCAGATCTACCGCACCGGCGGCCTGCTCTACTGGCGCCGCATCGCCGGCGACTGCAAGCGCCGGCTGTTCGCGCCGGCGCGCCGCGAAGCGCCCGGGCCGTTCAACCC
>NZ_JBFUCB010000647.1:0-3283 GCF_056405435.1 Rhizobacter sp. P1_G5
CAGCAGACCATCAGCGAACGCGCACCGCCACCACCAGCGCGCATGTTGTGCGTGGTCGGGCCGATCGAATCCTGGTCGAACTCCTCGAGCGGCCGGGCGGGCGTGGTGGGCGCGTCGGCAATCGCGTGGCCCGTGCCTCGCGGCAGCAGTGCCACGTCGCCGGGACCGATCCGGAAGGGCTCCTGCGACGGCAGTCTCAGCCAGCACTCGCCATCGACCACGAAGTGGAAACACACGCCGTCCTGACGCGGGATCTGGACGCCCCACGGCGCCGTCATGTCAGTGCGGCAGTACGACGCGCGCACCAGCCGCAGATCCTGAAGAACGGGGCTCAGCAGATCGAGGTCGGGTCGGGAGGCGCTCATGGGTGGGGAGTTTGCGCCGGGTCACGGCCCGGTTCGCGTGTAGACCGCGCGCGTGGCGAGCGCCTCTGCTTTTCCTGGTGGCGTGAAGTAGAGCTCGATGACGTGGCGGTCCGGGCCTTCGATGCGTATCAGCGTGCGCATCGGGACCGTCTTGCCGACGAAGGCTTCGCCCGCGACGCCTTGGTCGACGAAGCTGCCGAACAGGTCAATGCGTGTCTGCGGCCCCGATCCGGTGCTGCTGGCGTAACGCATCATCCCGGCGTTCGTTTCGTCGATCGTGACCCACTCGTAGCGCGCGGCCATGTTGTCGTAGCCCAGCCAGCCGCGACGCCAGTAGTGCGACTTTGCCAGCGTGCCCTCGGTCGTGTCCTCGAGGTAGCGGCCGCCGGCCACCCATTGGCGACGTGTGACGATGTCGTCGGAGGTGATCGGCGGTGCATCGGCACTCCGGCCGAGGGTCGCGTAGATGCCCATCTGCACGCGCCAGCTGCCCGCCAGGGGCGCGAGCGTGGCGTGGCCCGGGCCCGGCAATCCGCGGCGCACCCATGCGGGCAAGTCGGTGGACGCCGCGACGGACGGCGTGGTGGCGTTCTCCTTGTCCTGGGCTTGCGTGGCTGCGAGCGCCAGGCCGAGCGCCGCGATACCGATGACCGTGGCGCGCATGCGCTTCCAGCAGATTTTCACAGGGTGCCTTTCGTGAACGCCAGCATCCAGTTTGCTCACCGACGCGTCGTCGGGCCATGGCCCTGCGACCGGTTTGCTTGGCCGTTCGTCCTGCGGCGACACACCTGACCGTTCAGCCTGCCGATTTCCCCAGCGCCGTGCTGACAGGCTTCGGGCGCTCGGAACGCAAGACCAGGGACGTGGTGACGGCCCCGTAGCGCGCGACAGAATCGACGATCCGCTCCAGTTGCGATGCCGAGGGGATGACGACCTTCAGGTGGAAGCAGTCCTCACCCGTCAGCCGGTACACCTCGATGACCTCGGGCATCAGCGCAAACTGCTTCAGGCACGACTTGATGTGTTCGTGGGTGGTCCGCACGCGGATGATCGCCATCAAGCCGAGTCCGAGCCGTTCAGGATTGACGGTCGCCCGGTAGCCCTCGATCACGCCTCGCTCCTCCAGGCGTTTGAGGCGTTCCGATGTCGCGGGCTGTGAAAGACCGATACGTCGACCGAGTTCGCTGACGGCGAGCCTTCCATCCTCCTCGAGAAGCGTCACGATCTTGATGTCGGTCGCATCCAGGCTCGCTGGTTGACGTTGGGCCATGGCACCTTGAATCCATCGGTTCGACGATCCATTTTCCGATGCTTTGCCATTCCAGGCCGATGCACCTCGCCGCAGACTGGGCGCATCGGAAACGGAGGCATCGATGGAGAATGTTGTGGTCCTGCCGGGCATCGGTGGGTCAGGCGAGGCGCATTGGCAGAGCTTGTGGGAGCGCGGACAGCCTCAGCTGCGCCGCTTCCAGCCTACGAGCTGGGATCAGCCCACGTTGGATGACTGGGTGTCCGCGCTCGACAGGGCGGTCGCCTCGTCGCCTGCGCCGCCGGTCCTGGTGGCGCACAGCCTGGCATGCCTGCTCGTCGCCCACTGGAGCGCGATCTCGCAGCGGGAGATTGCGGGAGCCTTCCTGGTGGCGGTACCCGACCCGCAGTCGTCCTCGTTCCCACCGGCGGCGGCAGGGTTCGGTGGCGTTCCGGAGGGTGCTTTGCGCTTCCCGAGCCTGATCGTCGCCAGCACGAGCGATCCCTTCAGCACCATCGACTACGCAAAGCATCGCGCACGCCAGTGGGGCAGCCGCCTGGTCGAAGTGGGGCCGCTGGGGCACATCAATGCATCGAGCGGCGTCGGGGCGTGGCCGAAGGGCTGGTCCTTGCTTCAGGAGTTCCTGGCGAAGGACGTGTCGATGGCAAGGAGTGGGAAGGGCTGAACGACAAAGGGCCCGCATCGCTGCGGGCCCCGTCAATACTGGCTCCTCGACCTGGGCTCGAACCAGGGACCTACGGATTAACAGTCCGGCGCTCTACCRACTGAGCTATYGAGGAACTGAGCCTCAGATTATAGACAGAAAAATCACCGGTTCCGGCAGCCGCTTCACAAATCGATCTGAACCGATGCACGGACCGTCCGCGGCGCGAGCGGGTAGAGGTACACGTGCCCGAACTGCAGCGGCGCTTCCTTCCAGGCGCGGCGGTCGCTCAGGTTGTCGATGCCCACCCGCCAGGTCAGCGTGCCGACGCCTGCCACCCGCTGCTCGTAGCGTGCTGCCGCATCGAAGCGCGTCCAGCCGGGGATGGACAGGCTGTTGTCCGGCAGCACCATCCGCTCGCCCTCGTGCACCGCGCCGGCCGAGAGGTTCAGGCCGGTGAGCAGCGGCACGCGCCAGCTCAGGTTCAGCTTCAGCGTGCGATCCGGCACGTTGACCGGGCGCCTGCCGTTCAGCGTCGCATCGCTCGCGACATCCTCGACCCGCGCGTGCAGCCACATCGCCGCGCCTTGCAGCGTCCAGTCGCCTGCCGTCCATGCGCCTTCGGCTTCCAGCCCGCGGTGGCGCTGCTCGCCGTCTTCCTGGTGCGTGCAGGTGCTGCCGTTCGTGTCGTCGGCGCAGTTGCTGCCGACATCCGCGAAGCGCGGGCGCACGATGTCGAACGCCGCCAGGCCCCAGCTCAGGTCCGTCGCGCTGCCCTTCAGGCCCAGCTCCACCTGGCGACTCTTCAACGGCGCGAGTGCCTGCCCGGCATTCGTGTAGCGCGCGCGGTTCGGCGCCACTTCCGATTCGATGCCCTGGCCCCAGCTCGCATACGCCAGCAGGCCCGGCTGCAGCGCGTGGCTCAGCGCGAGCCACGGTGTCGTGAAGCCATCGGTGTACGAGACCGGCTGGCTGCCGTCGGTCGCGATGCTCTCGCGCTTCAGC
>NZ_JBFUCB010000648.1:0-3280 GCF_056405435.1 Rhizobacter sp. P1_G5
TGACGCTCTTGCGTCACGCTCTTGCGTCATCTAGGCAAAAAGGGAAGCCCGAAAGCTTCCCTTTGAATTTGGAGCGGGAGACGAGGCTCGAACTCGCGACCTCAACCTTGGCAAGGTTGCGCTCTACCAACTGAGCTACTCCCGCTTTGCCGGATCTTTCGATCCCTTGATCAACTCGCTTCGCACTGCATTGCTGCACTTGCTTCGCTGTATCAATCAAGACTCACAGTATATGTTCAAAATCGGCCGCTTCGCAAGAGCGGCCGATTTTTTTCCAACTTTCTTCAGTGCTTCAGCGCGTCGGTCGCAGGCGCAGTGGCCGGTGCCGTCGCCGCAGCGCCAGCCTCGGTCTTGCCGTCGACCTTCGGTACCTCTTCATCGGCCAGCGGTTGCGGCACCGACTCGAGTGCGATCTCCAGCACCTGGTCGATCCACTTCACCGGCACGATCTCGAGGTGGTTCTTCACGTTCTCCGGAATGTCCTGCAGGTCCTTCGCATTCTCTTCCGGGATCAGCACCGTCTTGATGCCGCCGCGGTGTGCCGCGAGCAGCTTCTCCTTCAGGCCGCCGATCGCCGTGACCTCGCCACGCAGCGTGATCTCGCCCGTCATCGCCACATCGGCACGCACCGGGATGTTGGTCAACGCCGACACGAAAGCCGTCGTCATCGCAGCACCCGCGCTCGGGCCGTCCTTGGGCGTCGCGCCATCGGGCACGTGGATGTGGATGTCGCGCTTCTCGAACATCTCGTCCTTGATGCCCAGGCGGCGTGCGCGGCTGCGCACCACCGAACGTGCAGCCTCGACCGACTCCTTCATCACGTCGCCCAGCGAGCCGGTACGGATGATGTTGCCCTTGCCCGGCATCACGGCCGACTCGATCGTCAGCAGGTCGCCGCCGACTTCCGTCCACGCGAGGCCCACCACCTGCCCCACCTGGTTGCGCTTCTCGGCCTGGCCGTAGTTGAAGCGGCGCACGCCCAGGAAGTCGTTCAGGTTCTCTTCGCTGACCACCATCTTGCCGACTTGCTTCTTCAGCTGGATGCTCTTCACCACCTTGCGGCAGATCTTGGACACCTCGCGCTCGAGCGAACGCACGCCGGCTTCACGCGTGTAGTAGCGGATGATCCCGCGGATCGCCGATTCGGTGACGTCCATCTCCTCGTCCTGCACGCCGTTGTTCTTGCGTTGCTTCGGCAGCAGGTAGCGTTGGGCGATGTTGACCTTCTCGTCCTCGGTGTAAYCCGCCAGGCGGATCACTTCCATCCGGTCCAGCAGCGCCGGCGGAATGTTCATCGAGTTCGAGGTCGCGATGAACATCACGTCGCTCAGGTCGAAATCGACCTCGACGTAGTGGTCGCTGAAGGTGTGGTTCTGTTCCGGGTCCAGCACCTCGAGCAGCGCGCTCGAAGGATCACCGCGGAAGTCCATGCCCAGCTTGTCGATCTCGTCGAGCAGGAACAGCGGGTTGCGCGTGCCGACCTTCGACAGGCTCTGCAGCACCTTGCCCGGCATCGAGCCGATGTAGGTGCGGCGGTGCCCGCGGATCTCGGCCTCGTCACGCATGCCGCCCAGCGCCATGCGGACGAACTTGCGCCCGGTGGCGCGCGCCACGCTCTGGCCGAGCGAGGTCTTGCCGACGCCCGGGGGCCCGACCAGGCACAGGATCGGCGCCTTCACCTTGTCGACGCGCTGCTGCACCGCGAGATATTCCAGGATGCGGTCCTTGACCTTCTCGAGCCCGTAGTGGTCCTCGTTCAGCACAGCCTCTGCATTCGGCAGGTCGTGCTTGATCTTGGTCTTCTTGGTCCACGGCAAGCCGATCAGCGTGTCGATGTAGTTGCGCACGACGGTCGCTTCAGCGGACATCGGCGACATCAGCTTCAACTTCTTCAGCTCGCCATCGACCTTCTTGCGGGCCTCCTTGGGCATCTTCGCCGCAGTGATCTTCTTTTCCAGTTCCTCCATGTCGGCGCCTTCTTCGCCGTCACCGAGTTCCTTCTGGATCGCCTTGACCTGCTCGTTCAGGTAGTACTCGCGCTGGCTCTTCTCCATCTGGCGCTTCACGCGGCCACGGATGCGCTTCTCGACCTGCAGGATGTCGACTTCATGTTCCAGCTGCTCGAGCAGCTTCTCGAGCCGCTTGTCGACCGCGAACAGGTCGAGCACCGACTGCTTGTTCTCGAGCTTCAGCGGCAGGTGCGCCGCGATCGTGTCGGCCAGGCGGCCGGCATCGTCGATGCCCGCGATGGAGGTCAGGATCTCCGGCGGGATCTTCTTGTTGAGCTTGACGTATTGATCGAACTGCTGCGTCACCGCGCGGCGCAGGGCCTCGACCTCAGGCTTGGCCTCGGTCTCGGGCGGCACCGGCGTCACTTCGGCCATGAAGTGCTCGCCGTTGTCGCTGATCGAATGCGTGTTGGCGCGCTGGATGCCTTCGACCAGCACCTTCACCGTGCCATCGGGCAGCTTCAGCATCTGCAGGATGCTCGAGACGCAACCGACCTCGAACATGTCGTCAGGCTTCGGCTCGTCCTTGCCGGCCGCGCGCTGCGCGACGAGCATGATCTGACGGCCGGCTTCCATCGCGGCCTCGAGCGCCTTGATCGATTTCGGGCGGCCGACGAACAGCGGAATCACCATGTGGGGGAACACCACCACATCCCGCAGCGGCAGCAGCGGCATCGTGATGGGCTCAGCGGGCAAGACGGGATGTCCGGACATTGGAACCTCTCTTTCTCAAGCCCATCTAGGGCTCAAGCATTCGTTTGCAAGGAGCCGGCGCAGTGTGACGCACCGGCAATCATCAGGATCCGTTGTCGTGGCGATGGCCCTGTTCAGGCGCTGGCCTTCTGCTCTCGGTAAACCAGCAAGGGCTTCGCGTCTTCCTCGATCGTGTGCTCRTCGAGCACCACCTTCGCGACGCCGTCGAGCGTCGGCAATTCGAACATCGTGTCGATCAGCGATTGCTCCATGATCGAGCGCAGCCCGCGTGCGCCGGTGCGACGCGCCAGGGCCTTGCGGGCGATGGCAGCGAGCGCAGAAGGCCGCACCTCGAGCTCGACGCCGTCCATCGCGAACAGCTTCTGGTACTGCTTGAGCAGCGCGTTCTTCGGCTCGGTCAGGATCTGCACCAGCGCGTCATCGGTCAGCTCGCCCAGCGTGGCGACCACCGGCAGGCGGCCGACAAGCTCGGGGATCAGGCCGAACTTGATCAGGTCTTCGGGCTCGACCTCGCGGAACACCTCGGACACGCGGCGCTCCGACTTGGTGTGCACGGT
>NZ_JBFUCB010000649.1:0-3279 GCF_056405435.1 Rhizobacter sp. P1_G5
GCCGGCCCCTGTGCCGCCGCCGCCGGCTCCGGTGGCAGCGACCCCTGTGCCCGCACCCGCGCCGGTGATCGAGACCCCGGCCTCGGCGCCCGCCGACGTGCCGCCGGTCGCTGCCGCGTC
Organism: Rhizobacter sp. P1_G5; assembly: GCF_056405435.1. Lineage (NCBI taxonomy): Bacteria > Pseudomonadati > Pseudomonadota > Betaproteobacteria > Burkholderiales > Sphaerotilaceae > Rhizobacter > Rhizobacter sp. P1_G5. Next base: position 121 of record NZ_JBFUCB010000649.1, read on the forward strand.
GGCGCCTGACGTGGTGGCCAGTGCGCCGGTCGTGGCCGTCGCGCCGCCGAAGCCTGCGCCGGCCCCGATGCCCGCTCCGGCGCCCGAGCCGAGCTTCCTGTCGTCGCTGCTCGACGACAACCTGCCGGCCCTGCTCGGCGGCATCGCCGTGCTGCTGCTCGGCGGTTTCGCGGCGTGGCGCTTCAGCAAGCGCGCCAAGCGCGACAGCGGTGAAACCTCGTTCCTCGAGAGTCGCCTTCAACCGGATTCTTTCTTCGGGGCCAGCGGCGGTCAGCGCATCGACACGCGTGACGCCGGCGGGGCATCGTCGTCGATGAGCTACTCGCTGAGCCAGCTCGATGCCATCGGCGACGTTGATCCAGTGGCCGAGGCCGATGTCTACCTGGCCTATGGCCGCGACCTGCAGGCCGAGGAAATCCTCAAGGAAGCCATGCGCGCGAGCCCCGAGCGCCTGGCGATCCGCACCAAGCTGCTCGAGGTCTACGCCAAGCGCCGCGACACCAAGGGCTTCGAGCTGCTGGCCACCCAGCTGTTCGGCCTGACCGGCGGCCAGGGCGAGGACTGGGCCAAGGCGCAGGAGATCGGCCAGCAGATCGATCCGGAGAACCCGATGTACCGCCCGGGCGGTGGACCGGCCACCGGCGGTGGCGAAGCGCGTCCGTCGGCCGAGCTGCTGGGTGCGAGCACGATGCCGCAATCGGTGCTGCCGTCGCCGTCCGAGTTCGGCACCAGCGGTTCGCACGGCAGCGGTTTCGACAGCACCGGCGCCGGCATGGACCTCGACCTCGACCTGGCCCTGCCGAGCGGCTCGGCGGTGTCGGCACCGCACCTGCCGGAAGAGACCCAGCCGCTGCCGACCGGCGAGGTCGGCCACTCGCTGGACGACATGAGCTTCGACCTGCCGCTGGATCCGCCGCCCCCGCCGCCTCGCGCCGCGCCGGCCCCGGCCCGCAGCGCACCGGCCAGCGCGCCGATGGACTTCGACCTGTCCAGCATCTCGCTGGACCTGGGCGATTCGACGATCCCGGCGCCGGCCGCCCCGCGCTCCGCCGCGGCAGCACCGGCCTCGAGCAACGAGTTCGGTGACATCGACCTGGGCGACGCCCCGGACGACGGCTCCGACCCGATCGCGCGCAAGCTCGAACTGGCTGAAGAGTTCCGCCAGATCGGTGACATGGAAGGCGCCCGCGACCTGCTGCAGGAAGTGATCGCCAAGGCGAGCGGCGCGACCAAGACGCGCGCCCAGGCCATGCTCTCCGACCTCGGGTGAACGAAGGAACGTGACCCAAGAGAAGCTGGCCCTCGGTATCAGCTACCAGGGCCAGGCCTACCGCGGCTGGCAGAGCCAGCCGGGCGGGCAGACGATCCAGGACCATCTCGAACGGGCGTTGTCGCAATTCGCGGCCACGCCCGTTCGCACGATGTGTGCCGGCCGCACCGATGCCGGCGTGCATGCGCTGAACCAGGTCGTGCACCTGCACGCACTGGTGGCGCGCGAAACCGAATCGTGGATGCGCGGCACCAACCGCTTCCTGCCGCTCGACATCGCGGTGCAGTGGTGCCGGCCCGTGCCCGACGACTTCCATGCCCGCAACAGCGCACAGGGCCGCCGCTACGCCTACCTGCTGCTCGAGTCGCGCGTGCGGGCGGCGATCGAGTCCGGCGCGGCCGGGTGGGTGTTCCGCCCGCTCGATGGCGATGCGATGCGCGAGGCGGCCGCCGTGCTGATCGGCGAACACGACTTCAGCGCGTTCCGCGCCGCCGAATGCCAATCGCCGACGCCGGTGAAGACGCTGCGCGAGATCCGCATCCGGCGCTTCGGCGCGTACTGGCGCTTCGATTTCGACGGCAATGCCTTCCTGCACCACATGGTGCGCAACATCATGGGCTGCCTGGTGGCGATCGGCGCCGGGCAGCGCGCGCCGGGCTGGATGGGCGAGGTGCTGGCCTCGCGCAGCCGCAGCGTGGCGGCGCCGACCTTTGCCCCCGACGGGCTGTACTTCGTCGGGCCGTACTACGATGCGCGCTTCGACATCCCCCTGCACACGCCGCCGATGGACTGGCTCCCCGGTGGCGCGAGCATCGAAGCATGAGCGTGCGCACCCGAATCAAGATCTGCGGCCTGACACGCGAGGCCGACGTCGACGCGGCCGTCGCGGCCGGCGCCGATGCGATCGGCTTCGTGCTGTACGAGCGCAGCCCGCGGCATGTGAGCGTCGAGCGCGCGGCCGAGCTGGCGCAGCGCCTGCCGCCGTTCGTCACGCCAGTGGTGCTGTGTGTCAATGCCGCGCCGTCGCTGATCGAGCGCGCGAGCGCCGCGATCCCGAACCTGCTGCTGCAATTCCACGGCGACGAGACGCCGGCCGACTGCGCCGCCGCCGGCCGCCCGTTCCTGCGGGCCGCACGCATGGCGGGGGATTTCGATTTGCTAGACTTCGCCGCTCAGTACCCGCACGCCCAGGGGCTGCTGCTCGACGCTCATGTCGACGGGTATGGTGGAGGCGGAAAGGTCTTCGATTGGTCACTCATTCCTCGAAACGTGCGCTCTCCAGTCGTTTTGTCTGGTGGGTTGCATGCCGGAAATGTGATCGAAGGAATTCTTCGGGTGCGGCCCTGGGCCGTTGACGTGAGTTCCGGCGTTGAAAGTGCCAAGGGCATCAAGGATGCCTGGGCCATCCGCCGTTTTTGCGATGCCGTGCGCGAAGCTGACGCACGCATCGCGAGCACCCCCACCTGAAGCGAGTCAATCCATGTCGAAATACCAGCAGCCCGATGCCAGCGGGCATTTCGGGCCTTATGGCGGCACCTTCGTCGCCGAGACCCTGATCCACGCGCTCGACGAACTGAAAGCGGCCTATGCCGCGGCGCAGCGCGACCCGGCCTTCCAGGCCGAATACGAGAGCGAACTGAAGCATTTCGTGGGCCGGCCGAGCCCGGTCTACCACGCCGCGCGCATGAGCCGCGAACTGGGCGGCGCGCAGATCTACCTGAAGCGCGAGGACCTCAACCACACCGGCGCGCACAAGATCAACAACACGATCGGCCAGGCGCTGCTCGCGCGCCGCATGGGCAAGCCGCGCGTGATCGCCGAGACCGGTGCCGGCCAGCACGGCGTGGCCACCGCCACGATCTGCGCGCGCTACGGCATGGAGTGCGTCG
>NZ_JBFUCB010000650.1:0-3259 GCF_056405435.1 Rhizobacter sp. P1_G5
CCCGCAGGTCGTAGACGATCTGCACCGTGTTCTGCAGCGCATCCTTCGTCGCCACCAGGTTGCCGAACGCGTCGTGCCCGCAGGTCGTAGACGATCTGCACCGTGTTCTGCAGCGCATCCTTCGTCGCCACCAGGTTGCCGAACGCGTCGTGCTGGTGAACGATCTGCGCACCCAGCGGGTCGGTGATGCGGATCGTGCGCCCTTCGACGCTGCTCTCCTCGCGGCGCGTGCGGCCCTGGTCGTCGGTGGTGGTGAGCACCAGCGCGCCATACGCCGTGCTCGACAACCTCGCCCTGCGGCTGCCGCGGGCACCGAAGCTCACGCTCGGGTGGACGCACGTGGATGCTGAGCATCTCGGCCATCTGCCCCGCGTCGGTCCTGTCCAAGGCTCGGGCCGGTTTTGCAGAGGCTCCCTTGGCTCCTCAGCCTTGTCAGTTGCGAAGCGCGTAGCCTCCATCAACGCGTTGGACGAGTTCACCCGCGGCTCGCGCCTGCCGGAGCATCGCCTCAGCTTCATCGAACTCCACAGGCTTTCCTGTTGACTCGAGGAATTGCTGCAGTCGCCACGCATCAATTCGGTCGGCAGCGTTGACTTCTGCGTGAACATCCACCACTAGCTCTGGTTTCGGCTCGTGGCGCTTGAACATGATTCCGGCCCCATGCTTCAAGACATTCCAGATCTCTCCATCCATATTCACCGCAGCCCTGGAGCGCGCCCCAAGAAGCCACTTCCCGACAAAGTAGTCGGGATGTTGCATTTGCAGGCATTCAAGCAGTCGACGCTGCAGCATCGCAAATGAAATGAGAATGGTTGGTTCGCGCATTTGATGATCTCATTGAACTTTTAATCGAAGGGGTCAACGCATTCTCAGAACCCTTTGCTGTGATCGCGACGCCCTCAGCAACTGTCCCACGAGTCGGCGCGGCAACGTATGCTCCAACTTCTCCAGGCTGYGATTTCGCACTGGCAATCAACGCCCAGAAGCCAAACCCATAGCCGAAGTTGCGACCATTCTGGAAGTCCTCAGCTAAGGCACCCGAGCGTATCGCCGCTCAGCGCGAACACTATCGGCTAATCCAGCCCTGCTCTGTTTTTGAGAGGTCGTATGCCCCATCCGCCGCACGCACATCTTCGATGACCGAGTCAGCAATGAACACATAGTAATTTTCGACCCCAGGCCCACATGGGTTAATGATATTTTCGGCGATGCCTTCCACAACGACGCTGCCCGTTGGATTCCCGACAGAGTTCTTACCCCACTCAATTCGATCGCCAATTTTGTAGTCAAGCTGCCATACCCTGCCGTATCGAAATTGAACAACCTGCACGTGAGTCAAACCACACTTATCGCAGCGCTCAGGAAACGAAACTCTATTAAAAGCAGGCATCTTAGAACCCCTTTACTGGCATGCCAATCGATTGCAAGAAGCGTGTCAGCTTCCCATCTTGTGTTATTAGTGTCAATTTATTCTGAATGGCAGCGGCTGCGACCCGTGAGTCAGGCACTTTCAATGATCGCCCGAGTTCAATAGCTTGGCCTCGAAGTGAGGCAGCCAATTCCTCAGTGCCCGAAATAATCCGACCACCGTTGGCCCTCAGAAGTTGGCGGAGTGCGTCAACTGACCCCCCACCCGCCAAAAATTCCTTCGCTGCAGTGAATGAGACATAAGCGCGCTCGCCACCACTCAGAATGCTCGTATTCCTTTTTTCCAAGATGGCGACCAGCGCATTCGTGTCAAGCGCAACTGCGCCCTTTGCGGCAGATCCCGCTAGCCTAATACTACTTGCGACGCTACTCAGGGCCTTGAGTCCGATCGACTCCACTGGCACGGCATTGGACGACAGTTCATACACGCCGTGCAAGGCCCCGCCCATCGAATACGGCACCAGCCCCGCGGCCTCGGCGCGTCTGACCTTCTCGCGATTAGCCGCGTAGTTGTTGTAGCTGAGCTTGCTCAACGCCTCGTCGGACAACAGACTGTAGTCCGGGACCTTGAAGAAGTCTCCGACCATTCGCAGGATCTGCCCGGTCCACTTCGAACCGCCTTCGTCCTGCTGCGAACCGGCCGTGGTGGAACCACTTCCTGACGAAGAGCTTTCCAGCGTGGGGCCACCGGAATCAGTGTCAACCTGACAAATCGGGTCGCAATCCGTCCCACCCCATTTTCCATGGCCGCTTCTTCTCCAGAAGTCGTCTGTCTTGCTTCTTCCTGCCACCTCAGCCCAGCCGCTCGGGTCCGTACGCGCCAGCGGATCGTTGCGCACGTAGCTGTAGCGGTTGTAGGCCTGCAGGTCCGACGGGTCGCTGACGAGCTGGTCTGTCGACAGGAAGCGCCCTATGGTGGCGTCGTACAGCCGSCCGTTCATGTGCGTGAGCCCGATGTCGTCGAGYTGCTCRTGGCCGGTGAAGCCGCGGTCSGTGCCGCTGTTGACGGCSGGGCTCCAGTCGATCACCAGCGTGCCGGCAGCGTCGTAGTTGCCGTTCGCAAAACGCCGCTTGCCGAACGGGTCGTATGCATCACGGGCCGTCACATCGCCGTTGTGGTCGGTCGTCGCCGCGATGCTGCCCAGGTGATCCTTGTGCCAGTACTCCAGCTTCACCGCGCTCAGGCTCGACTGCACGGGCGGTGCGGTCTGCGTAGCGCCAAGCGTAGGCAGCGCGCCGGTGGTGACCAGCACCCCAAGGCTCTGGCCGCCTGCGCTCAGGTAGTGGCGGTTGCTCGTGACCGCAGGGTTCGCAGCGCTCGGGCTCGTCGGCGCGTTGACCTCGCTCTCGAAGGCCAGACCACCCGTGTTGTCCGAGTGCAGGTACCACGTGGTTCTCGTACCGGCGTTGGTGCCGCTCGGGATSGTCCGCACYTCGCGGATGCGCGCGTGGTCCTCGTCGTAGCCCCACACGTAGCTCGGCCCGCCTGCAGGCCCTTGCACTCCGCTCTGACTGTCCGGCAGGTTGAAGCCSGTGWASGTGATSCCKCGRTACTTGCCCGCCGTCGCGCTGGCGAYGTTSCCGTTCGCATCGAAGCCGWAGGTGTTGGGSGCAGCGCCTTCGATGCTCTGCACCGCATGCGGCCGCACCGCATTCGCGCCTTGCGCGCCGTAGCTGTACACCCCGACATCGCTCTTGTAGAGGATGCTGCCCAGCGCGTTGTATTGCAGGCTGACAGTGCGGACCAAGCCGCTGATCGCAGGGGCTGCCACCGTGTAGCGCTGCAGCCGACCCAGCGCATCGTGCTCGAAGTTTTCCGTCACCGCACCGG
>NZ_JBFUCB010000651.1:0-3256 GCF_056405435.1 Rhizobacter sp. P1_G5
ATTATCGGCGGCGCACGCGTCACCGGTCCGTCATGGCCTTGCCACCGCCGCGTCATGGCCGGCTGCGAAGCTGAGCGTCCATGCAACGAGACGCCTTTCTCCGTGCCTGGACCGTCCCGCAGGAACCTCCCCCCGGGCCGGAGGACGAGCCGACCTCGCACCGGCTGCGCTACCGCAGCGTGTGGATCTCGGACCTGCACCTGGGCACGCCCGGCTGCCGCGCCGATGCGCTGCTCGATTTCCTGCGCCACGTCGAGAGCGACACGCTGTTCCTGGTCGGCGACATCGTCGACGGCTGGCAGCTGCGGCGCAGCTGGTACTGGCCGCAGGCGCACAACGACGTGGTGCAGAAGCTGCTGCGCAAGGCGCGCAAGGGCACGCGCGTCGTCTTCATCCCCGGCAACCACGACGAGTTCGCGCGCCGCTACGTCGGCCATGAGTTCGGCGGCATCGAGGTGGCCGAGGAGTGGGTGCACGAGACCGCCGACGGCCGCAAGCTGTGGATCCTGCACGGCGACCTGTTCGACGGTGTGATCCAGTGCGCCAAATGGCTGGCCCACGTCGGCGATACGCTCTACGAGTTCACGCTCAAACTGAACCGCCACCTCAACTCGCTGCGCGCACGCATGGGCCTGCCGTACTGGAGCCTGTCGAAGTACCTGAAGCTGAAGGTCAAGCGCGCCGTCAGCTTCATCGGCGATTTCGAGAACGCGGTCGCCCGCGAGGCGCGCCGCCGCGGCGTGCAGGGCGTCGTCTGCGGGCACATCCACCATGCCGAGCTGCGCGACATCGACGGCATCACCTATGCCAACGACGGCGACTGGGTCGAGAGCCTGACCGCACTGGTCGAGCATGCCGACGGCCGGCTCGAGATCATCGACTGGGCGCAGCAGCTGCGCGACCGCGAGCCGCAGGCGGCGCCCAAAGTGGCACCAGCGGCGCACACCGTGGCGGAGGTCGCATGAGGATCCTGCTGGTCACCGACGCCTGGAAGCCGCAGGTCAACGGCGTCGTCACGACGCTGGTCGAGCTGCAGCAGGGCCTGGCGGCGCTGGGGCACGAGGTGCTGCTGATCGAGCCCTCGGGCTTTCGCCGCTTCGCCTGCCCGGGCTACCGCGAGATCGAGCTCGCGTGGCGGCCGGGGCGCGAGGTGGCGCGCCGCATCGACGCGGCGCTGCGCGACGGCGCTGTCGACGCGATCCACATCGCCACCGAAGGGCCGCTGGGTGGCGCGGCGCGCAAGCACTGCATCCAGCGCGGCCTCGCCTTCACGACCGCCTTCCACACCCGCTTCCCCGAGATCCTGGCGCGCGCGCTGCACCTGCCGGAGCGCTGGGGCTATGCCTGGTTCCGCCGCTTCCACGCGAAGTCCAGCGGCATCATGGTGCCGACGGCCGGCATGTTCGACATCCTGCAGGGCTACGGCTTCAAGCCGCTGCGGCGCTGGTCGCACGGCGTCGACCTGGGCCTGTTCGAGCCGGTGCCGCAGGCCGACTTCGGCCTGCCGCGGCCGGTCTTCCTGCACGTGGGCCGGCTCAGCTACGAGAAGAACCTGGAAGCCTTCCTCGACCTCGACCTGCCGGGCTCGAAGGTGGTCTACGGCGTCGGCCCGCTGCAGGAGCGGCTGCAGCGCGAATACCCGCAGGTGCACTGGCGCGGCGTCGTCACGCGCCCGGAGCTGGCGCGCATCTACAGCGCGGCCGACGTGTTCGTGTTCCCCGGCCGCTCGGAGACCTTCGGGCTGGTGATGCTGGAGGCGCTGGCCTGCGGCACGCCGGTCGCCGCCTAYCCGGTGGCCGGACCGCTCGACGTGGTGGGGCCGCAGGGCGATGGGCGCGATGGCGGCGTGTTGCACGACGATCTGCGCACCGCGGCACTGAAGGCGCTGGAAATCCCGCGTGATCGCGCCCGCGAGCGCGCGCTGCAGTTCGGTTGGGAGCCGGTGTGCCGCGAGTTCCTCGATCACCTGGTGCCGGCCCGGCCCAGCGCTGACATGGGTGTCACGAAACCGACGCAAAACCTTCATAAACTCGTCGGATGACCCCGTCGACCGTTGCTTCGCCGGCACCGCTGATGCCAGCGCTGCTGAACCGTGAAAGCGCCATCCTCGAGTTCAACCGCCGCGTGCTGGCCCAGGCCCGGCGCGACGATGTTCCGCTGCTCGAGCGCTTGCGCTACATCTGCATCGTGTCGTCCAACATGGACGAGTTCTTCGAGGTGCGCTTCGCCGACTACATCGAGGCGGTGCGCCAGCCCGGCGCCGGCGTCTCGCCGCGCGACCTGGCGACGGTGGCCGCCGAGGCCCACCTGCTGATCGACGACCAGTACCGCTGCTTCAACGACGAGGTGATGCCGGCGCTGAAGCAGCAGGGCATCCAGATCCTGAACCACAGCGACCGCAACGAGGCGCAGCGGCGCTGGGTCGACACCTTCTTCCAGCGCCAGGTGCGGCCGCTGCTGGTGCCGGTGGGGCTCGATCCGTCGCACCCGTTCCCGCAGGTCGCGAACAAGTCGCTGAACTTCATCGTGCGGCTGGGCGGCAAGGATGCGTTCGGGCGCGAGAACACGATCGCGATCGTCAAGGTGCCGCGCGTGCTGCCGCGCGTGATCCGGCTGCCCGACGAGATCGCCGGCACCGGCCAGGCCTTCGTGCTGCTGACGAGCGTGATCCGCGCGCACCTGGCCGAGCTGTTCCCCGGCCGCGAGGTCGAGGCGTTCTCGCAGTTCCGGCTGACGCGCGATTCCGATCTCGCGGTCGACGAGGACGATGTCGCCAACCTGCGCCAGGCGCTGCGCTCGGGGTTGACGACGCGTCACTTCGGCCAGGCGGTGCGGCTGGAGGTGGTGAACACCTGCCCGCCGGAGCTGTCGGAATTCCTGCTGATGCAGTTCGCGCTGCCGCAGGCGGCGCTCTACCACGTGAACGGGCCGGTGAACCTGGTGCGGCTGAATGCGCTGATCGACGGCGCCGATGCGCCGGCGCTGCGCTTCCCGCCGCATGACGCGCCGTGGCCGGCGGGGCTGTCGCGCGACGAATCGATCCTCGAGCGGCTGCGCCGCGGCGACGTGCTGATGCACCACCCGTTCGAATCGTTCGAGCCGGTGGTGCAGTTCCTGCGCGAGGCGGTCGAGGATCCCGACGTGCTCGCGATCAAGCAGACGATCTACCGCACCGGCAGCGAATCGCCGCTGATGGATCTGCTGATCGACGCGGCGCGGCGCGGCAAGGAGGTGATGGCCGTCGTCGAGCTGAAGG
>NZ_JBFUCB010000652.1:0-3256 GCF_056405435.1 Rhizobacter sp. P1_G5
GCACTGCGCTGCGCGAGCGACGGCTGGATCGGCTCGGCGCTGCTCGCCGGCCCGCGCGCGCTGGCGACGCTGGCGCATGGCGGCCTGGTGCTGGGCGCCGGGGCGCAGGCGGCGCTGGCGAACTGGCTGGACAGCGCGGAGCGGCTGCGCGGGCACCAGGCGCCTCGTCCCGACGCGGCGCCCGGCCTCCAGCTCGCCGTGCAGGTCGCAGGCCCCGGCCCGCTGGCCGCCCTCAGCACCCGCGAGCGCGAGGTACTGGAGCGCATGGCCGCCGGCGACAGCAACAAGCTGATCGCGCGGGCCTTCGACCTGAGCCCGCACACGGTGAAGCGGCACGTCGCGAACATCCTCGACAAGCTGGGCGCGCAGACGCGCGGGCAGGCGGCGGCGCGCTGGCGCGAAGCGCCCCCTCCCTGATGGAACCCGGATGCGGCGGCGGGCCACTCAGGTCGGTGTCCATTCGATGAGCTTCGAGAAACCACCATGAAACGCATCCGCGATGCATCACCGCCGCGCCACTTCGTTCCCGGCGGCTCGGGCAACCCCGCCGCCGCAGCCCAGACGCAGCGATTGATCGAGGGCATGGCCGCGCTCGACACGTCGCTGGAGGAAGAGTGTGTGCGCCACTTCCAGAGCAGCGCGACCATGCCGAATCCGGCCGTGGAGGCTGCCGACGCGCAGCTCGTGCTCTGCTGGTGTGCCGACAACGGTCTCTTCGACCAGTTCCAGTTGGCTGCCAAAGTCTACGACGCCTGCGTTCACGACCCCGAGGTGAACCGCTTCCGCGACGAAGGCGTCGAGCTCGAATTCGAGCTCGAACACATCACCCCGGACAACCTCGAATTCTTCATCCGCGTCCTGTCCCATTGCCCGCAGATCAAGGGCATCGAACTGCCGATCCCGTCGACACCCGAGCAGGCCGGGCGCCTTGCCGACGCGTTGGCCCACAACACGGGCCTGGATCGGCTCGCACTCTACGCATCCGAAGCGGCCCCGCCCGATTCCGGCGCCTTGGTGCGGCTGTTCTCGCACGCCACGCCCCGCATCAAGGCGCTGTCCGAGCTGAGCATTCACCTGAGGCAGGAGCCGGGCGGCAACGCGGCGTGGATGCCCGCACTGAGCGATGCACTGTCGACACACCTGAAGGCGGAATCAGTCTGGCTGACCTGGCCCTGCTGGTCTACCGAGAGACTGCGGTGGTGGGGCGACACGATCCGCGCGAACCCGCTCCTCTCATCGTTGACCTTGCGTGGCCCCATCGTGGACTCCGCAACGATGAAGGACGTGCTGACGGACGCGCTGCAGAATCCAGCGTGCAAGCTGACGTCGCTTTCGTTCCCCGACGCCACCTTCGACGCCGAGTTCGTCGACCAGCTGATCATGGCCATCAGGGCCAACAATGCACTGATCTCGCTGGATCTCGGCGATACGCCACTGAGTGCCCCTCAAGGTGAGGCGATCGCCGCCCTGCTCCTGCGCAACCGTGAGGTCGCGAAGCGTGCGTCCATGGCGAACCTCGCGCGCGACTGACAGCGCGGGCCACCCGCTCACACCACCACCGGCTCCGGCTCCAGCCGGATCCCGAAGCGCCCGTACACGCTCTCCTGGATCGCACGCGCCAGCGTCACCACCTCGGAGCCGATCGCGCCGCCGCGGTTGACGATCACCAGCGCCTGCTTCTCGTAGACGCCGGCGCGGCCGATGCTCTTGCCCTTCCAGCCGCAGGCGTCGATCATCCAGCCGGCCGCGAGCTTCACGCTGCCGTCGGGCATCGGGTAGTGCACGATCTCCGGGTCGCGGCCGATGATGTCGCGGCATTGCTCCGGCGTCACGACCGGGTTCTTGAAGAAGCTGCCGGCGTTGCCGACCTGGGCCGGGTCGGGCAGCTTGGCGCGGCGGATCGCGCAGACCCAGTCGAACACCTGCTGCGGGCGCGGCGCGCTGATGCCGGTCTCGGCCATCTTGCGCTCCAGCTCCAGGTAGCCCAGCACCGGCTGCCACGGCTTCGGCAGGCGAAAACGCACCCGCGTGATCACGCTGCGGCCGGCCAGCGAATGCTTGAAGACGCTGTCGCGGTAGCCGAAGGCGCAGATGCCGCTCGCCAGCGTGACGCTGCGGCCGGTGACCAGGTCGACCGCGTCCAGCGACTCGAAGCGGTCCTTCAGCTCGATGCCGTAGGCGCCGATGTTCTGCACCGGCGAGGCGCCCACCGTGCCCGGGATCAGCGCCATGTTCTCCAGGCCCGGCCAGCCCTGGGCCAGCGTCCACGCGACGAACTCGTGCCAGTTCTCGCCGGCCCCGGCCTCGACGATCCATGCGGTGTCGGTCTCGCGCACCAGCGCCCGGCCGGTGACCTCGACCTTCAGCACCACCTGCGGCATGTCGCGCGTCAGCACGATGTTGCTGCCGCCGCCCAGCACGAACTTCGGCGCACGGCCGAGCTGCGGGTGGTCGACGACGCGACGCACGTCCGCATCGCTGGCGATGCGCACCAAAGTGTGTGCGACAGCCGGCAATCCGAAGCTGTTGTAGGGTTTCAGGCTGACGCCCGATTCGATTTGCATGCGAGAATTTTCGCTGATCCAGCGAGGAACTACCGATCATGCCCAGCTTCGATGCCGTACTCGACCCCAATCTCGTCGAAGTGCGCAATGCCGTGGACCAGACTGCCAAGGAAATCGGCACCCGTTTCGACTTCAAGGGCTCGTCCGCCCGTGTCGAATTGAAAGAGAAGGAACTGACGGTCTACGCCGACAGCGACTTCCAGATCGGCCAGGTGATGGACATCCTGCTGGCCAAGCTCACCAAACGCAGCGTCGACATCCGCTTCCTCGACCGCAGCGCGAAGATCGAGAAGATCGGCGGCGACAAGGTCAAGCAGTTGATCACCGTCAAGAACGGCATCGACAGCGACACCGCGAAGAAGATCCAGACGCTGATCAAGCAGAGCAAGCTGAAGGTGCAGGCGGCGATCCAGGGCGACACGGTGCGCGTCACCGGCGCCAAGCGCGATGACCTGCAGGCCGCGATGGCGCTGATCCGCAAGGAAGTGTCCGACGCGCCCTTGAGCTTCGACAACTTCCGCGACTGATGGGCCGCGCCCTCCTCGCCGCCGCGCTGGCGGCCGGCGCGCTGTTCGCCGCGGCCGCCTCCGCCCAGACCGTCTCGATGAGCGGTGCGCTGGGCGACAACAAGGCGCTGCTGATGATCAACGGCGCGCCGCGCACGGTGGCCGTCGGCAGCACCGTCCAGGGCG
>NZ_JBFUCB010000653.1:0-3250 GCF_056405435.1 Rhizobacter sp. P1_G5
GCGGAGACGGCGCGCTGGAGGCGGCGAGAAAGCTGACGACCAGCGAGACCGTCAGCCACAGCGAGGCGGTGGTGCCGAGGCGCAGTCCGGGCGCGCGAAGGGCGGCGGGCGCGGTGGCGAGTGCGGGCGTGGTCATGTCGGCTCCTTCAGCTAACGCAAAATATTTGCGTTAGCGGATTCTGAACCCAATCCTGAGCTAAAGCAAATACTTTGCGTTAGCATGGTTTCATGACTGCAACCACCACCCCGCGGCCGGGCGGCCGCAGCGCCCGCGTCCAGGCGGCCGTCCACCGCGCCACGCGCGAGCTGATCGAGCTGCACGGGCGCGCCGAACTGACCGTGCCGATGATCGCGGCGCGTGCCGAGGTCACCCCGTCGACGATCTACCGCCGCTGGGGCGATCTCGGCGAGTTGCTGGCCGATGTGTCGGTCGAGCGGATGAAGCCCGATTCGGAACCGGCCGACACCGGCTCGGTCGCCGGCGACCTGGTCGCGTGGGCGCAGCAGTTCCATGAGGAGATGTCGTCGCCGATCGGGCTGGCGATGATGAAGGACGTGCTGTCGACCGAGGCCCATGGCGAAGGCACCGCGCCGTGCCAGTGCGCGCAGTTCACTGCGGCGCAGATCGCCCTCATCTTCGAGCGCGGCGTGGCGCGCGGCGAACCGGTGCCCGAGGTGCAGCGGGCGATGGACGTGGTGGTCGCGCCGATCATCTACCGTGCGCTGTGGGGGCCGGTGCCGGCCTCGTCGGCGCTGGTGGAACGCTGGGTCGCCGAGTGCCTGGACGGGGCCGGCGCGCGCTGAGCCCTGCCCGTGCGACTCAGCGGCCGGCGTCGGGCTCGCTGCGCCAGACCGGCAAGGCCTGCTCGAACGGGGTGGCGGCCGTACCGAACACGGCCGGGTCCTGGGCGCGCTTCAACCAGGCGCGCGTGTCGTGGTGGGCGCCGGGCAGCGGCTGGTCGGCGCGGAATGCCTCGAACCAGGCGTGCACCGCGCGGTAGCGCTCGGGGTGCTGCGCGCGCGTCCACGCGAGCCCGACCAGGTCGGCGAAACCTTCTTCCCAGCGCGTCGCGCGCATGTCGCGCTCCAGGTCGGCCAGCGGGGTCGTGCCGGCGTCGAGCGCGTCGGTGAAGCCGGCCACCGGCGGTGTGTGCCATGCGCCTTGCACGTAGCGCCAGCAGTGGCCGAGCTCGTGGGCGGTCATCGCCTCGACGACGGTGTCGCGCAGCTCGGCAGGGATCTTCTCCAGCGTGGATTCGGCCTCGGGGTTGCCGCGCATCGTCAGCACCAGCTTGCAGCGGCCGTCGACATAGCCCATCGCGATCGGCGGCTCGCCGCCCTGCGCCACCGGCTGGGCGACGATGTCCAGCGGCAGGCCCTGCGCCCGAGCGTAGGTGATCACCGGCCAGGCGGCCTGCATCCAGCGGGTCTCCAGCGGCGTCAGCGCCGCGGCACCGGCCTGCAACGGGATGTTGGTCACCAAGACGAAGCCCAGCGCCAGAACGACATCGACAACACGCTTCCACATGGCTTCCCATTGAACCGGGAACAGCCGCCATCGTGGGGTCGATCAAGGCCGGGAAAGCGCGCCAGTTTGCACGCCGCGGCGGAATTTGCTCAGTCGTCGGTGTCCGGGGAGGGCGTCACGCCGGCGCCCGGCGGGGGCGGCGCGGCGACACGGTAGCTCTCGCTGGCCCAGGCGCCGAAGTCGACGTTCTTGCAGCGCTCGCTGCAGAACGGCCGATAGGGGTTGTCGCTCGCGTAGAGGCTGTCGCCGGCGCAGGTCGGGCAGCGCACGATGCGGGGCTTGGCGGGGGCATTCATGCGCACAAGGTCAGTTCGAAGGTGGTGTCGATYGCCGCGGGCTTCAGCCGGCCCTCGGCATCCTGCTTCATCAGCCGCACCATCACCATCAGGCGGTGGCCGCTGATCTCGGGCACCAGCTGGCGGCTGCCGTTGTCGATGCGCACCCGCAGCAGCTGGTAGACGCGGCCGGCCGGCAGGCTCTGCTGGTACTGGCCGCCCTGCGTGACGACCTTGTGCGGCACGCCTGCATCGCGCAGCAGCCCGAGCAGCACGCTCAGGGCTTCAGCCAGCGGCGTCAGCGTCGCGATCCAGCCCGACAGGTCGGCGCGCCGGCTCGCGGCGTCATGCTGCTGCCACGCGTAGTAGGCCGGCAGGTCGAACTCGCAGGTGCCACCGGGAATGCTGATGCGGCTGCGGATGCTCATCAGCCACTCGTTGGCCGTCAGCACATGGCCGGCCTTGCCGGGCAGCTGGTTCAGTCCGTTGAACGCATGGTCGACGCGTGCCATCACCTCGAGCAGCGCCCCTTCGGAGATCGCCGGGTTGCCGCGGTAGCTCTGCAGCAGCGCCCGCTGGCGCTCGAGCTCCTTCAGCAGGTCGGACTTCAGGTCGGCGCGCGATGCGACGTCCATGATCTCGAACATCGTCGCCAGCGCGTAGTGGTGGTCCACGGCTTCATCGCGCGGCAGCAGGCGCCCGAGGCGGTCGAACAGGTGTTCGAGCCGGAGCATCGTGCGGATGCTCTCGTTGAACGGGTATTCGTACAGGACCAAAACGGCGGCTTTCCGGGCGATCAATGTGACAACGTGACGCCGGATTGTTCCACAGGGTGGCACTTCATCGCGATGTGATCCATCGTGATTCGATCCAGCTGGACCAGAGACTGCGGACTTCGGCTGCAAGTTCCGCCAGGCTCAGGTTCTCGTTGAAGATCACCGCATCGGCAGCGGCACGGCGCGCCTCGCGGCTGGCCTGCTGGTCGATCACGGCCTGCACCGTGGCCACGGCCCAGCCGGATCGGCGCGTGACGCGCGCGATTTGCGTCGCGGCAGGGCAGTCGACCACCAGCACGCGGTCGACCCGCGCCCGCCAGCGTCCGGATTCCACCAGCAGCGGCACGTCGAAGACCCGGGGGCGATCGCCTGCGGCGGCGGCCTGGCGATCGCACTCGATCCCGATCAGCGGATGCAGGATGGCTTCGAGCTGCGACTTCGCGGCGGGGTCGGCGAACACGACCTGGCGCATGCGGGCGCGGTCGAGGCCGCCGTCGGCRCCGATCGCCGCGGCACCGAACTGGTCGCGCAAGGCATCGATCGCCGCGCCGCCCGGTGCTGCCAGCGAACGGGCGATGGCATCGGTGTCGATCACCGCCGCGCCCTGGTCGGCGAGCATGCCCGCGACGGTGCTCTTGCCGCTGCCGATGCCGCCGGTCAGGCCGATGCGC
>NZ_JBFUCB010000654.1:0-3247 GCF_056405435.1 Rhizobacter sp. P1_G5
GGTCAGCACCCCGCGCATCAGCAACAGCAGCTCGCCCTTGCGGTGGTTGTGGAAATCCATCTCGTGCCGCTGGCCGGGGCTCTCGATCACGGCACCGATGCTCAGCACCGGGCGCGGCACGAGATCCGGATCCGCCCAGTCGGCGGCAAGCTCACTCAGAAGGGGCATGGGGGAACGATGACGATTGGCAGGATCTCCGAAGATTCTGGCATTGCCGCGCAATGCGCTCGCAAGAGCCCCTCCGTACGATGTGCCGTCACCCTTTGGAGCACACGAGACCATGGATTCATTGAGCACGGGCCGCGGCGCCCGGACGCTGCAGCACCTCTTCACCGAAGCGGAGCAGGCCGACCGGCCCTTGATGGCGCAGTTCGTCGATGCGCCGCATCCCGAGCAGCTGATCGCGGACACCATCGCCCACCACTTCGCCGAAGAGCGCCGCGACCTGCGCGGCTTCTACCGCGGCTACGCCGACAACTTCCTGAACGTGGCGCCGGAATATGGCCGCTTTCTCTACCAATGCGCCCGGGCCCGCAAGGCGACGCRGATCGTCGAGTTCGGCACGTCGATGGGCGTCTCGACGATCCACCTGGCCGCTGCCCTGCGCGACATGGGGGGCGGCCGCCTGATCGGCACCGAGCTGGAGCCCGGCAAGGCTGCGCGCGCACGGGCCAACCTCGAGGCGGCGGGGCTCGCCGACCTGGTCGAGATCCGCGTGGGCGATGCGCGCGAGACGCTCGCCGATGTCGGTGGCGAGATCGACCTGGTGCTGCTCGACGGGGCATTCAGCCTGTACCTGCCGGTGCTGAAGCTGCTGGAACCGCACCTGAAGACCGGCACGCCCATCCTCGCGGAGAACGCCTTCGATCACGGCAACGAGTACTTGGCCTACGTGCGCGATCCGGCGAACGGCTACCTCTCGCAGCCGATCCCGATCAGCGAGGGCCGGGGCAACGAGTTCAGCGTGTTCACGCGATGAGTTGGGGCCGTTCGCTGATGCGCATGCTGATGAAGCAGGCGCGGGTCGTGGCGGTCGAGCCCGTTTCCGAAAGCTTCCGGCTGATCACGCTGGAGAGTCCGGAGTTCAAGGGCATCCAATGGGTTCCGGGGCAGAAGGTGCAGATCGCGATGGGATCGGCGTTCGTCGCACGGACCTTCACGCCGATCGAGTGGGACGCGGCCGYGGGGCGGACGCGGATCCTGGGCTATGCGCATGGCCATGGGCCCGGAAGCGCTTGGGTCCGTGAGGTCAGTCCCGGCGATGCGTGCGATGTCTTCGGGCCGCGGGCATCGCTCGATGTCGGCAATGCACGCATGCCTGCCGTGATCGGCGACGAGACCTCGATCGGCCTGGCCTGCGCGCTCGGTGGCCAACGCCGCCCCGCGACCCTGCCCTGCCTGTTCGAAGTGAAAGCCGCTGCCCCTGTCCGCGAGGTGATCGCGCGGCTGCATCTGGACGCGGCGGAGTTGTTCGAGTGCAAGGAAAACGACGCGCACCTGGAAGACATCCAGCAGCGTCTGGCAGCCCTCGCGGCCACCGGCTCGGCCTTCGTGTTGACAGGCAAGGCCTCGACCATCCAGCACCTGCGCCGAGCGCTGAAGGACTCGGGCGTCGCTTCGTCTCGCGTCTTGACCAAGGCGTACTGGGCACCGGGAAAGACTGGCCTGGATTGAACTCTCGTGTTCGGTGCCGGAAAGTCAGCCCTGGGTGCGCCCACGCCCCAGCGCACTGAGCACCACCAGCTTGACCGCCAGCTTCGCGGCCGCCACCGTCGGCCGGTAGCGCCACGATTCGCGCAGCCGCTCGCGTGCCGCCGGCAACTGGCGAGCCCACATCAGGTCGCGCGCGTAGCCCAGCGTGGTGGCCACGCGGGCATCGCGAAACTCCTTCGCGAAATGGCGGGCCTCCTCCGGATGCTCCTGCTCGAACTTGGCATACACCTTCAGCCTGTTGCCGGTGTCGATGTTCCGGCTGAGCGAGCCCGGCGTGGCGGTCACGTTCACCAGCGGCTGCGCCACCTCGACGATCGTGGTGGACACCGCCACGCGCAACGCGAAGTCGATGTCCTCGCCGGTCTTGAGCGTGGTGTCGAAGTCTCCGGCCGCCGTGCGCGCCTCGGTGCGCAGCACCACGTTGGAGCCCATCATGCCGCCCATCAGCAGGTCGGGCAGCCGCAGCATGCCGTTCACCACCCCGGGCTTGGGCGGTGCGATGCCGATCTCCGAGCCGTCGGGGCGCACGCCGCGCGCGCGGGTGCAGCACGCGGCACCCGCACCGGGCACCGCCTCGATGGTGTTCACCGCCGTCTCCAGCCAGCGCGGATCCCAGTGATCGTCTGAATCGAGCAGCGCCACGTAGTCGCCGGTCACCTGCGGGAACGCCGTGTTGCGTGCGCTGGACACACCGCCGTTGGTCTTCGGGATGTACTGCACCGGCGCCGGCAACTCGCGCACCAGCTCGGCGGTGTTGTCGGTGGAACCGTCGTCGACCACGATGACCTGGTGCGGCGGCAGCGTCTGCGCCAGCGCGGATCGTGCCGCGCGCACCACGTCCAGCGCACGGTTGTAGGTCGGGATCACGACCGAGACCCTGGCTCCCCGGCCGCTGCTCTCCCGAGCGAACCCGGCCAGGTCATCGACCCGGCGATCAGCCGTCTTGCTGCTCATGGCATCCCTCCCCAGGGCTGACACCTGGTCGTGTCGACTCAGGTTGAGCAGTAGATTAATTGTCGATGTGGCCGAATTCAATCGGCCGGGAACGATTATCGATAATTGTCAGGAATCGAGGTTGAAGGCCGCAATTTCCGCTCAGCCCCGCGCGAAGAACGCCTCCACCAGGCGAACCCAGTACGTCCCGCCCACCGGCAGCAATGCATCGTTGAAGTCGTAATTCGGGTTGTGCAATTCGCACGGCCCCATGCCGTGGTATGTGGCCTCGCGGTGCCCGCCGCCGCCGTTGCCGACGAACAGGTACGTGCCCGGCACCTTCTGCAGGTAGAACGAGAAGTCCTCGGCGCCGCCGTGCTGCGGCGTGTTGCCGTCGACCTTGTCGGCACCGAAGGTGTCTTGCGCCACCTTCATCGCGAAATCGGTCTGCGCGTCCCAGTTCACCAGCGGCGGGTAGGCACGGTGGAACTTCAGTTCGCCGGTGCCGCCGTGCACCTGCGGCAGCACCTCGGCGATGCGCCGCATGTTGGCCTCGATCTCGTCCAGCACCTCGGTGCTGAAGGTGCGTACCGTGCCGCGG
>NZ_JBFUCB010000655.1:0-3239 GCF_056405435.1 Rhizobacter sp. P1_G5
GCCTCGCCGATGCCGACCGCAGCGATGCGGACCTGGCCGGCGAGATCAAGGCCGCCACCGCGCAGATCGACAAGTACCGCGGCCAGGCCGATTCGGCGATCGACCTGTCGTCGGTCGACCCGAACACCGGCATCGCCGCCATGCAGGGTGCCGACGAGACCTTCGGCACGCTCGCCAAGGGCATGGGCGGCATGGTCGCCCGCATGGACCGGCAGTCGTCGGCATCGATGGATGCCTCGGCAGAACGCTCGCGCCGCACCAGTTTGCTGCTCGGCGCACTCGGCCTGCTGGCGGCCGCCGCGACGGTCGGCGTGGCCTGGCTGATGCAGCGCCGCATCGTCGGCGAGCTGAGCCGCGCCGCCCGCGTTGCCGACGAAGTGGCCGGCGGCAACCTGGCGATCGATGCCCGCAGCGATCGCAGCGATGAGCTCGGCGACCTGATGCACGCGCTCGACCGCATGACGCAGCAACTCAGCCGCTCGCTCGCGACGGTGCTCGAATCGTCGTCGTCGATCGAGAACGCCAGCGCCGAGATCGCGACCGGCAACCAGGACCTGAGCCACCGCACCGAGCAGGCCGCCAGCAACCTGCAGCAGACCGCCTCGTCGATGGACCAGCTGACCGGCACCGTCAAGCAGAGCGCCGACTCGGCCCGCCAGGCCAACCAGCTGGCCTCGTCGGCCGCCGAGGTCGCGGCGCGTGGCGGCTCGGTGGTCTCGCAAGTCGTGACCACGATGAACGAGATCAATGCCAGCTCGAAGAAGATCGCCGACATCATCGGCGTGATCGACGGCATCGCGTTCCAGACCAACATCCTCGCGCTGAACGCCGCGGTCGAAGCAGCCCGCGCCGGCGAACAGGGCCGCGGCTTCGCGGTCGTCGCCAGCGAGGTGCGCAGCCTCGCGCAGCGCAGCGCGCAGGCGGCGAAAGAGATCAAGGCGCTGATCGGCGCCTCGGTCGAGAAAGTCGATTCCGGTTCACGCCTGGTGGCCGACGCCGGCCAGACGATGAACGAGATCGTCGGCTCGGTCCAGCGCGTGACCGACATCATCAGCGAGATCACCGCCGCCGCCGCCGAGCAGAGCGAAGGCATCGGCCAGGTGAACGGATCCGTCACCCAGCTCGACCAGATGACGCAGCAGAACGCGGCACTGGTGGAGGAGTCGGCAGCCGCCGCGGAAAGCCTGAAGGACCAGGCGGCCCGGCTGCGCAGCATCGTCAACAACTTCCAGCTCGCCGGAGAGCGCTCATGAACCTCACCCACCTGATGCGTCAATTCACGATCCGCACCCGCATGATGGGCGCGATCGCCATCGTGCTGGCCCTGCTCGCGCTGGTCGGCGGCGCCGGCCTGACCGGGCTGCTGCGCATGCAGGCCCAGAGCACCGCCTTCATGACCAGCTCGTTCGCCGACACCAACACGCTGGCCGCGTTGCGCACCGCGCTCGGCGAGATGCGCCTGGCCGAGAAGGAAATGATCGTCAACTACGAGAAGCCCGAAGAGGTCACGCGCTTCAGCGGGCAGTGGACGGCGGCACGCGAGCGGGTGATCGCCCAGCTGAAGAAGCTGCAGGATGGCCCGCAGGACGATGGCACCGTGCTGGCCAAGCGCATGGAAACCGAACTCGGCACCTACGCCACCGCGATGGCCCCGGTGATCAAGCAGCTGGAGAACAGCGGCTACGACTCGGCCACGGTGGCGAACCGGGTGATGGGCCGTGCGAAGGAAGCGATCGCTGCCGCCGAGAAATCGGCCGCCGAACTGCAGAAGTCGCTGGGCGCCGAAGGCTCGCAGGCCGAGGCCGAGCGCCAGACGATGACGCGCCAGACCGTCGTGCTGTTCGCGGTGGCGCTGGCCATCGCGATCCTGATCGTCGTGCCGACCACGCTGGTCAACATGCAGAGCATCTGCCGCCCGATGAGCGAGGCGCAGGCGCTGGCCGCGTCGATCGCGCGCGGCGACCTGACCAACCAGATCACCGTGAGCGGCCGCGACGAATCGACGCAGCTGATGCAGGCCTTGTCGAACATGCAGGAGTCGCTGCGCGCGCTGGTCGGCCAGGTGCGCAACTCGACCGACAGCATCTCGACCGCCAGCGCCGAGATCGCGACCGGCAACCAGGACCTGAGCGCCCGCACCGAGCAGACGGCCTCGAACCTGCAGCAGGCCGCGTCGTCGATGGAGCAGTTGACCGGCACCGTCAAGCAGAGCGCCGACTCGGCCCGCCAGGCCAACCAGCTGGCCTCGTCGGCCGCTGAAGTCGCGGCACGCGGCGGCTCGGTCGTCTCACAGGTCGTGACCACGATGGACGAGATCAACGCCTCGTCGAAGAAGATCAGCGACATCATCGGCGTGATCGACGGCATCGCGTTCCAGACCAACATCCTGGCGCTGAACGCCGCGGTCGAAGCGGCGCGCGCTGGCGAGCAGGGCCGCGGCTTCGCGGTGGTGGCCGGCGAGGTGCGCAGCCTGGCCCAGCGCAGTGCGCAGGCCGCCCGCGAGATCAAGGCGCTGATCGGTGCCTCGGTCGAGAAGGTCGATTCCGGCTCGCGCCTGGTGGCGGATGCCGGCAAGACGATGCACGAGATCGTCGGCTCGGTGCAGCGCGTCAGCGACATCATCGGCGAGATCACCGCCGCGTCGTCGGAGCAGAGCGATGGCATCGGGCAGGTCAACACGGCTGTCACTCAACTCGACCAGATGACGCAACAGAACGCCGCGCTGGTCGAGGAATCGGCGGCCGCGGCCGAGAGCCTGCGCGACCAGGCGCAGCGCCTCGCGTCGGTCGTCGCGACCTTCCGGCTCGACACCCACGGCACCCCTGCGGCGCCCGCGCCCACACCGGCCGCCGTGTCCACACCGAAGCCGGTCGTGGCGGCCAAGCCGGTGAGCGCCCCGGCCGCCAAGGCCAAGGCCCCCGCGCCCGCCACCCCGCTCGTGAAACCGGCCCCGGCCGTGACGAAAGTCGCAGCCGCCGCGCCGAGCCCGGCGCCCGCCCCCGTGGCAGGCCCGGCCTTCGCCACCACCGCCCCCAGCGACGACTGGGAAACCTTCTGACAAAACCTTCCGACCCGCCGATCTGGCCCACCCGCGACGCGCTGATCCACCCTTCAGTTCATCCCGGCGGCGCCGATAGTGACGGCAACGCAGTCTTCCGCACCTGACAGGACCCACCATGGACATGATCCACGAAGCTTCCCACGTGGCCCGGCACGAAGCCGCCCGCGCGGCCACCGCC
>NZ_JBFUCB010000656.1:0-3239 GCF_056405435.1 Rhizobacter sp. P1_G5
GTGCTGATGCCGCCCAGCACGCCACCGGCGTTGTTGGTGCGGAAGCCCTGYGGCGTCAGCTCGTCGCCATGCTGCGTGCCGCGCTGCGCGACGCTCGCGAAGCCGGCGCCGATCTCGACGCCCTTCACCGCGTTGATGCCCATCATCGCGTAGGCGATGTCGGCGTCGAGCTTGTCGAACAGCGGCTCGCCCAGCCCGACCGGCACCTGCGCCGCCTCGACGCGGATGCGCGCGCCGACCGAATCGCCCGACTTGCGCAGCGCGTCCATGTAGGCCTCGAGTTCGGCGATCTTCGAGGCGTTGGCGGCGAAGAACGGGTTCTCGCCGATGTGCTGGTGGCCCTCGAACGGAATCTCCAGCTCGCCCAGCTGGGTCATGTGGCCGCGGAAGGTGGTGCCGTACTGCGCCTTCAGCCATTTGCGCGCCACGGCGCCGGCGCCGACCATCGGCGCGGTGAGCCGGGCCGACGCGCGCCCGCCGCCGCGCGGGTCGCGGATGCCGTACTTGTGCCAGTAGGTGTAGTCGGCGTGGCCGGGCCGGAAGGTCTGCAGGATGTTGCCGTAGTCCTTGCTGCGCTGGTCGGTGTTGCGGATCAGCAGGCAGATCGGCGTGCCGGTGGTCTTGCCCTCGTAGACGCCGGACAGGATCTCCACCGCATCCGGCTCGTTGCGCTGCGTCACGTGGCGCGAGGTGCCGGGGCGGCGGCGGTCGAGCTCGGGCTGGATGTCGGCCTCGCTGAGCTCCATCCCCGGCGGACAGCCGTCGATCACGCACCCGATGGCCAGCCCGTGCGACTCGCCGAAGTTGGTGACGCGGAACAGGGTGCCGAGGGTGCTGCCGGACATGGGTGCCTTCAAGACGGAAAACGGGAACGAGGCGCCGACACATCGTGATGCGAAGGCGGCCTTGAAGTTTAAGGGTTCGTCCCTTGGGAGCGCAGCCCGGTGCTTCAAGAGCGGAATCCTTGCTGATTCAGCAATGCCGACTTGCCGGTGATGGGGTTTTTCACAGTCAGGGACAACCCTAGCATTCACCCCCAAGACGCAGCACCGGTCGGTGTCTGCCACGCGGTCGGAGTTGGACGCGTGCCTGTGGGACAAGGGGTCCACCTACTGATCGGAGAAGAATCTCATGAAGTTCGCCACCTTTGCAGTGACCGCAGTCGCCCTGGCTGCCGCGTCGGCCGCCAACGCGCAAGACGCACAACAATCCACCACCAACGTGACGCTGTACGGCGTCGCCGATGCCTACGTGCAGTTCGCCAAYGGCGCGGCCAACCTGAGCCGCGTGCAGTCGGGYGGCCTGCAGGGCTCGCGCTTCGGCCTGCGCGTCACCGAAGACCTSGGCGGCGGCCTGCGTGCCCTGGCCGTGCTCGAAAGCGGCGTCAACATCGAYGACGGCACCAAYGGCCAGAACGCSTTCTGGGGCCGCCAGTCRTAYGTCGGCATCGGCTCGGCGCAGYTCGGCACGCTGACCCTGGGTCGCCAGTACGGCAGCATCTACAACCTGTCGAGCGACTTCAGCGAGTTCTCGAACGTCTCGACCGGCGCGAGCACGGCCGTCATCGGCGGCTTCGGCGGCTACGAGCCGGTGCGCGGCGGCACCACCWMCWCGGCCACCGGCAACGGCGGCCCGGCGCGCATCAACAACTCGGTCAAGTACGAGACCCCGACCTTCAGCGGCTTCAAGGCCGGYGCACTGTGGGGCTTCGGCGAGWCCACCGGCGCGACCAACGAKCAGCGCACGGCYGACRTCTAYGCCCGCTACAGCGGCTACGGCTTCGACGCGATGCTGTCGTTCGTCGACGACAAGCAGGACCTGACCTCGCAGGACGTGCGCACGACCTCGGGCGCGGTCGGCTACACGTACGGCGACTGGCACGGCACGGCCGGCSTGATCTCGGTGAACGAYCGCAGCGCGGTGGATGCCGACGGCCAGGGCTTCTGGGTSGGCGGCGACTACCGCTTCGGCGCGAACACGGTGCGCGCGCAGTACGTGCAGAACAAGGCCAAGAACGTGAACGAAGGCAAGACGCAAGCCTTCGGCGTCGGCTACCAGTACGACCTGTCGAAGCGCACGGCGCTGTACAGCGCGGTGACGCGCTTCAAGAACGAAGGCGACGGCTACGCCGACCGCTGGGCCAGCGCCGTGCCGGCCGGCCTGACGAACGCCGGGGATCGCAACATCACCGAGTTCACGACAGGCATCCGCCACAGCTTCTGATTCGGAAGCGGACGTGCTGCGCCGGGCGGTTGCTCAGCCTGGACCAGCCTTGCCGGCGAACTCGGCGAGCACGTCTTCCTTGACGCGCGAGAACGCGAGGCCCACGCGGTCTCGCGGGTGATCGAGCTCCACCGGCACGATGCGGCGGATGYGGCCCGGCCGCGGCTCCATCACCACCACCTTGCCGGCGAGGTAGACGGCTTCCTCGACGTCGTGCGTCACCAGGATCATCGTGATCCCTTCGGCCTGCCAGATGCGGTGCAGCTCCTGCTGCAGGTGGGCGCGCGTCAGCGCGTCGAGCGCGCCGAACGGTTCGTCGAGCAGCAGCACCTCGGGCCGGTTGACCAGCGCACGCGCGATCGCCACCCGCTGCGACATGCCGCCCGACAGCTGGTGCGGCCACGCCGTCTCGAAGCCGGCCAGGCCGACCAGCGCGATGTGCTCGCGCACCGTGTCGGCCTTCTGTTTCTCGCTGAGCTCGCCGTTCAGCAGCCCGAGCCCGATGTTCTGCTCCACCGTGAGCCACGGGAACAGCCGGTGCTCCTGGAACACGATGCCGCGGTTCAGGCTGGTGCCGACGATGCGCTCGCCGTCGAGCAGCACCTCGCCCTGGTAGTTCTCGTCCAGCCCGACGATCAGCCGCAGCAGCGTCGACTTGCCGCAGCCGCTGCTGCCGACGATGCTGACGAACTCGCCCGGGTTGACGGTGAGCGTGATGTCGTCGAGCACGGACAGCGGTTCGCCCTTCACTTCGTACTGCTTGCTCAGGTGCTGGATCTGCAGGGTGCCGGCGTGCGCCATGGTGGAGTGCCTCGGGGTGGAGTGCCGGACCTTAGGAGTGCGACACGGCGCTGTGAACTGCGCATTTCGCGTTTGCATATGTGCCGCGTCCCGCGGCAGGCGAGGTGGTCATCGCCGACCCCGGTCGTCTTCACCTTCGTCAACGACCTGTTGCATCTGATGGGGCTAACCCGAATGGCCGCGAGCACGCGAGCGGCGGCACACTGGTTCAGTTG
>NZ_JBFUCB010000657.1:0-3239 GCF_056405435.1 Rhizobacter sp. P1_G5
CAACCAGGTGGCGACGAATGACGGCAGGCCGAATCCGCGGGTGATCGCGTCGGCGATCGCATCGGCATCCTCGTCGGTGCCGGCCGCGACACGCAACGTCGTCTCGCCTGCATCCACCGGGCCTGCCGGCCRCAGCATCTTCACCCAGTTCGCGGGTTCGCCCGGCCGCCATCCGGCCGCTTCGAGCGACAGCGCCGTGTCGCGGGGCTGCGCGTGCGTGTTGACATGCAGCCACCAGTGGCGGGAACCGGCCGCCGCGAACGCCGCTGCGACTTGCGCGGTGCTGTGGGCGCCCGCCGGCGAGCGCAGCCCGAGCCCGATCGCCCGGTTGAACAGGGGGGACTCGATGCCGGGTGCCAACAGCAGCGTCGCATCGGCGACGCGGTCGTGGGCGATGCCCAGCGTCCGGCGCAGCGCCGGGGGCGCCGCGTCGTAGTAGTCCACCCAGGCGCGGGCTTCGATGTCGTCTGCCAGGGTGGCCATGTCGGCGGGGGTCATTGTCGAGTTCACGGGAAGCGTTTCCTTCTGGCTGGATTGATTGACCTTACACCGTAAGGTCGATGCAGCGAAATGTACTGCAGGGTGCCTTACGTTGTAAAGTGGCCCATGGCCAGTGCCCGCACACCCCGCAAAGCGCCGACGTCGGTTCCGCCCGCGTCCCCACCGCTTCCTCGCACGCCGCTCGATCGGGACCGGATCGCCGCGGTGGCCCTGGCACTCATCGACAGCCTCGGGCTGGACGGCTGCTCGATGCGCCGCATCGGCCAGGAGCTGGGCGTCGAGGCGATGGCGCTCTACCATCACTTCAAGTCCAAGGGCGAGCTGCTCGATGCGGTGCAGGAGCTGCTGATCGGCGAGATCGAGATGCCCGATCCCGCCAGCGCCCCGCCGATCGAACGCATCCGCCGGAGCATGCGCAGCTACCGGCAGATCGCGGTGCGCCATCCGCGCGCCTTCACGCTGCTCGCTGCACGCCGCTTCAACACTCCGCGTGCATTCGACATCTACGAGCAGCTGCTGTTGATGTACGCCGAGTGCGGGCTGGCACCGCAGCAGCAGGCCTGGTGGTTCCGCCTGATGGGCGGCTTCGTGAACGGCGCGGGCATGGCCTACGTCGCGAGCATCGAGCACATTCCGGAACCCACCCAGCTGCAGCTGCAACATGCGCCGCAGACCATTGCGTTGCCGCACGTCGCCGCCGTGGCGCCGTTCCTGCGAATCGAGGGCCTCGATGCCGCCTTCGAATTCGGGCTCGACGTGCTGTTGGGTGCACTGGCGCGCGGGGGCGACGCTGCGCCTCAGTGATCCGCCCCGTGCCGCCACCCATCGGGCGTGCAGCCGGTCCAGTCGTGGGTTCGATGGGTCTTCCTTGTTTCAGTGGTGGCGTCCGTTCATTGACACGATGGCCTCCCTCACCCACCTCTGTCCCCCATGCCCATGACCCCGCTCGTGCCAAACCATCCCCACCGCGAACCATTCCACGGGAAACGGCGGCTCAACCAGCAGCAGCCTGTCCCGTCGGTCCCGCACCAGCAGCTCCGGCACCAGAGCCACGAAGTCCGACGCCGCCACGATCTCCGGCAGGAACAGAAACGATGCCGCCGACAGCACCACCTTGCGCTTGTGCCCCAGCGCCGCCAGGGTGCTGTCCACCGGCGTGACGAAGTCGGCCCCGCCCAGCGAGACGATCACGTGCTCCAGCTGCGCAAACTGCGCGACCGAGAGCTTGCGCCGCAGCCGTGGATGGTCCCGCCGGCCGATCAGCACATAGCGCTCATCGAACAGGTGCCGCGTCCGCAGGCCCGGCGGCGCGACCTCCGGCGTCATCAGCGCCAGGTCCACATCGCCCCGCGCCATCTGCGCTTCCAGCTGCGGCATGTCCAGGTTGCGCAGCGCCACGCGCACGCCGGGCGCCCGGGTGCGCAGTTCCACGACCAGCGGCTTGACCACTGCCGCCTGCAGGTAGTCCGTGCAGGCGATGGTGAAGGTCAGCTCCGCCTCGGCAGGGTCGAAGTTCCTGTGCGAGGCGACGGTGGCGCGCACCTGGTCCAAGGCGTGGCGCAAGGGGGCCAGCAGGTCGATGGCCTTGGCGGTCGGCGTCATGCCGCGTTGCGCAGGGATGAGCAACGGGTCGTCGAACGCGTCGCGCAGGCGGCTCAACTGCGCGCTGACCGCCGGTTGACTCAGGTGCAGGCGGGCGGCCGCCTTGGTCACGTTCTGCTCCACCAGCAAGGCCTCCAGGGTGACCAGCAGGTTGAGGTCGAGGCGCGTGCTATCCATGCCATGAATAGTAGCCAAACAAAGCATCGATTTCACAGATGGCTCGCAACTGCCGAGACTTGCGCCATCGCCCTACCGGCGCCACCGATGAAGAGTGAATCGATGCAGAAGAAGGTCCTGATCGTCCATGCGCACCCCGAGCCCACATCGCTGACCCGCCAGCTTGTGGAGGTGTCCTTGCAAACGCTACGGCAGCAGGGGCACGAGGTGCTGCAGTCGGATCTGTACGGCATGCACTGGAAGGCCGTTTTCGACGAACACGATTTCCCCAGCCGGGCCGACCCGGATCGCTTGTCGTTCATTGCGGAGTCAGGGCATTCCTATCTCGGTGGGCAACAGGTCGCGGATATTGCCGCCGAGCAGCAGAAGCTGCTGGCCGCCGACGCAGTGGTCTTCCAGTTTCCGCTCTGGTGGTTCGGCATGCCGGCCATCATGAAGGGCTGGGTGGACAGGGTGTGGGCCTACGGCCTCGCGTACGGCTACCAGAACGCAGGCAACCGGTACCGCTATGGCGATGGCGCCTTCAAGGGCAAGCGGGCGATGCTCGCCGTCGCGGTCGGCGGGCCGGCCAGGGATTATTCGCCGCGGGGCATCAACGGGCCGCTCGAGCAGCTGCTCTTCCCCATCACGCACGGCGCGCTCTATTTTCCCGGCTTCGACGTGCTGCCCACCTTCGCCGTCTACGGCACCGGACGAATGGCGGCGGATGAGGTGGCCGCGGCCAGGCAAGCCTGGCGCTCGCGTGTCGAACGCCTCTTCGAAGAAGCGCCCATCCCCTTCCGGCCGCAAAACGGTGGCGACTATCCCGACGGCCACGTCCTGGCAGCTCATGTCGCGGCCGGCCAGAGCGGACTGGTGGCGCACATCGCGGGCCCGGAAACGGTCCCTCTCCCTCGACCCCTCGAGAGGGGAGCCTGATCCCCTCTCCGAACCGGTGCCCTGCGCCGCCGGTCAGGTCG
>NZ_JBFUCB010000658.1:0-3228 GCF_056405435.1 Rhizobacter sp. P1_G5
CTGCAGCGCCAGCCACCCGGCAGCGCCCAGCGTTTCCATCGTCCGCATGTTGGTCTCGTAGATGCTGTCGGGGTCCGGGAAGCTGTCGACCGCTTTCGTGATGCTGTCCTCACGCAGCAGGTGCAGCGTGGGCCAGGGCGAGCGGTTGGTGGCGTTCGTGATGTCGTCGGGCTCGGTCCCGCCGAACTGGAACTCGGGATGGAAAGCGGCTACCTGCAGCACGCCCTCGAGTCCCATCTCGCCGACCACATCCTCGGCTGCGCCAAGAAAGTCGTTGAAGTCGGCGAAATCGTTCAGCACGCGGGGATGGATTACCAGCGTGGTCTCGATCTCCGTTGCCGGCGTGTCGACCAGGCGCTGCATCTCTTCGCACAGCGTGGCCATCAGGCTCTCTTCATCGGACGCGTCGCTGACGACGTAGCGGATCAGCTCCTTCACCTGCGCCGCCTTCGCGAACGGGCACAGGTTGAGCCCGATGACTGCCCGGTTGACCCAGGCGCGGGTTTCGGCCGCCACGGCCTCAGCATCGATGTCCATCGGCGGATTGTCGCCGGTGCATCGGGTGATGCGAGCGACGGCACCGAGCATCGAGCGCATCGCTGGCACACTGCGCCCCTGACCCCATGACGCCCGTGAACCCTCGGCCCACCGCCGAAAGCATGCCGAACGCCCCCCGATGACCGCGCCGCCGCTGAAATACCTGACCGGCTACGCCGAGCCGCTGCAAGCCCAGGTGCGCGACCTGCTGGACGCCGGCACGCTGGGCGAGCGCCTGTCGTCGCGCTACGCCGATCTGCACGACATCCGCACCGACGGCGCGCTGTACGACTACACGATGGCGCTGAAGAACCGCTTCATGCGCAGTTCACCGCCGCTCAGCAAGGTCGCCTTCGACAACAAGCTGCAGGTCGTCGAGCACGCGCTCGGCCTGCATGTGATGACCTCGCGCGTCCAGGGCAGCCAGCTGAAGGCCAAGCGCGAGATCCGCATCGCCGGTGTGTTCCGGACGGCGCCTGCCGATTTCCTGAAGATGATCGTCGTGCACGAACTCGCGCACCTGAAGGAGCGGGCGCACGACAAGGCGTTCTACCAGCTGTGCGAACACATKGCGCCCGACTACCACCAGCTCGAGTTCGACCTGCGCGTCTACCTCACCTGGCGCGACGCGCAGGCGGCCCGGCCCGCCTGAGCCCGTCCCGTTCCCGTCCCGTTCGAGCTGCGCGGCCGTCACCAGTCCTCCTTGACCGCCAGCGCCATCTGCCGCCCCGCCGCGCTGCGCGCCGACAGCCACGCGGTGACGGTCCCCGCCGCGACCACCGCCAGGCACAGCGCTGCGAGCCGCCCCCAGGGCAGCAGCAGGTCCATCGTCCAATGGAAGCTCTGCGGATTGACGACCTTCACCAGCACGACGCTGACGGCCAGCCCCAGCAGCAGGCCGAGCAGCGCGCCGGCGGCCGTCCAGACGGCACCTTCGATCGACACCACCGCCAGCACCTGCCGCCGCGTCAGCCCCAGGTGGGCCAGCAAGCCGAATTCCTTGCGCCGGGCCAGCACCTGCGCCGAAAAGCTGGCGGCGATGCCGAACAGCCCGATCGCGATCGCCACCGCCTGCAGCCAGTAGGTGACCGCAAAGCTGCGGTCGAAGATGCGCAGCGAGACCGCCCGGATCTCGCCGGGTGATGCGAACTCCAGCAGGCTGCCGTCCAGCCCGCTGGCTGCTGCTGCCGCCCGCAGCGCCGTCTGCACGCTGCCGAGGTCGGTGCCCGCGGCCAACCACAAGGCCATGTCGTTGACCTTCGTGTCGCCGGTCAGCTGCTGGTAGTCGGCCGCATGCAGCGTGACGGCGCCGTGCTGGCGCGCGTAGTCGCGCCAGACGCCGCGCACGAAGAGCGTCACGCGGCGGCCGTCCGGCAGCGGCATCGCCAGCCGCGTGCCCGGTGCCGCCCCGTACAGGCTCACCATCGCCTCGCTGACGTAGGCCGCACGCTCGCCGGCCGGCAGCGGCAACAGTTCGCCGACCAGCAGCAGCTCCTTCTCCGGCTGCGACAACGGCCGCGCGATCAGCACGACGCCCGGCCGCTGCGGATCCAGCTGCACCACCGACACCCGCTGCGATTCGACGCGCAGCACGCCGCCGACCGCCGCAGCGCGCTGCAGCAGTTGCGGCGGTAAGGTCACCACGTCGTTGCCGCCGGGGCCGGCCGCGGCGCGCAGGTAGAGGTCGGCCGGCAGCACGGTGTCCAGCCATTGGGTGACGGCATCGCGGAAGCTCGCGACCATCACCGTCAGCGCGACCGCCAGGCTGAGGCTCGCGACGACACCCGCCACCGCGATCGTCGCGGTGTTGCGCTGGTGGCGGGCGCGCTCGATGGCCAGCAGCGCGAGCGGCCGCGTCGACGGTTTCAGCAGCGACAGCAGCGCCGCGACACCCACCGGCACGCAGGCGATGCCGCCCAGCAGCAGGCAGGCGACCGAGAGGTACGCGGCGAGCGGGATCTCGGCGATCGGCGGCAGCAGCGCRAGCACGACCCCGGCCGCCAGCAAGGCCGGGCCGGGCCAGCGTGCCGTGCGGCCTTGCTGCGTGCCCAGCCCCTTCAACGCCTGCGCGGGCGCCAGTTGCTGCGCCGCCCGCGCCGGAATCCACCCGCCGACCAGCGCGGCCAGCACGCCGAGCCCGCCATACGCGAGCGCTGCCAGCGCGCTGAACTGCAGGTGGGGAGCCACGCCCGGAAAGTACCCGCCGCCCAGGTCGCCCGCCAGCAGCCGCAAGGCCAGCGCCGCGAGCGCGGTGCCGAGCGCGAGCCCCAGCACGCTGCCGACGGCCCCCAGCAGTGCCGACTCCGCCAGCACCAGCTGCAAGCGCTCACGCCCGGCCAGGCCCAGCACGCCAAGAAGAGCGAGCTGCGGCTGGCGCTTCGCGACCGACAGCGACAGGATCGAGAACACCAGGAACGCCCCGGTGAACAGCGCCACCAGCGCGAGCACCGTCAGGTTCACCCGGTAGGCGCGCGACACGTTCGACACCCGCTGCGCCGCTTCGTCCGGCGACGCCGCACGCACGCCGTCGGGCAGCGCCAGCGCCTGCAGCACGGCACCGCGGTCGGCACCCGGTGCGAGCCGCACGTCGATGCGGCTGAGCCGCCCGAGCCAGCCGAACGTCGCCTGCGCGCCGGCGATGTCCATCACCGCGAGCGCCGGGCCGTTGGCCGCGATGCTGCCGCGCACCTG
>NZ_JBFUCB010000659.1:0-3225 GCF_056405435.1 Rhizobacter sp. P1_G5
ACCTTGAACAGCCCGCCGACCTCGACCACCGTGAAGCCCAGGCCGCGCAGCGCGGCGAGGTAGTTCAGGTAGGCCTCGCGCGGCGTCATCGGCTCTTCGCTGAACAGCGTGATCGTGCCCTTCACGCGCGGGTCGACGACGAACTGCTGCTTCAGGATGGCGCCCATCGCGCGTGACACGCCTTCGATGTYGGCATTGACGAAGTTGAGGGTGACCGGCTCGCCCTTGAAGCGCGACGGTGCCGGCGATGCCGGTTGCTGGGCCATCACGACCGGAAACGCACCGAGGTTCGTGGTCAACAGCGCGGCGACCAGCGCGCCGACGAGCGGGCGTCGCGGCTGGAGCAGGGGGGTATGGCGCTTTTTCATGCTCATCCGATCGAAATGACGGACACGGCGCCGTTGCGCCGCCCGATGATGTTCAGCAGATTGCTCAGTGCGGCTTCGTCGCCGCTGTTCGCACGGGCCTCGCCGCGAAAGCGCACGCCATTGGCGCCCATGCTGCCGTTGCCCGAGAGTTGCAGGGCGCCGTCGAGCGTCGTCAGGCTCAGCTGCGACGGACCGCCGCCCGGGTTGCCGGTCAGCGACAGGCGGTAGCTGCCCAGCGTCTCGAGCGTCGACACGCGAGACGCCGCACCGATCAGCTCGACATCGGCCCGGCCGTCCATCAGCCAGCGGCCCTGCACCCATTCCATCTTCAACCCCGGCGACACCAGGCGCAGCGCGCCGYCGAGCTGCAAGGTGTTCCACGGCGTGCCCAGGCCGCCGAGCAGCGCGCCCGGCCACTGGCCGGTCCAGCCCGGCTGCGGCATCAGCGTCAGCGAGAGGCGGCCGAAGCCGGGCTTGATCTGCAGCGCGACGTTGCCGTTCAGGCAGCAGGCCTGGCGCGCCACCAGCTCGAAGCCGAGCCCGCGCAGGCCGAGCGACCAGTCGAGCCGGCCCGGCAGCGCCGCGGCATCGCGGCTGCCGGGGCCGCCGGTCAGCACGACGACCGCACTGCCCGACCACACCGTGCCGCGCGCATCGGCCAGCAGCACGCGCTGGCCCGAGGCCGATTCGATCGCGCCGGCCAGCCAGCTTGCCGGTGCAAAGGCGACCAGCCCGAACAGCAGGCCGAGCACGGTGCCGGCGATGCCCCAGCGCGCGGCGGCACCGCGCGACTGGTCCCAGGCCAGCTCGGCGAAGGTGGACTCCTGCCAGGCCGACGGGCTCAGGCTGGCGGCGAAGCGGCGCTTGCCGACGCGCTTGGGCACGTTGCGCCCGAGCGGGCGCAGGAACGGACGGGTGGCCATCAGGCGCCCCCCCCGAAGCTGACGAGGATCGTGCCGGCGTAGCCCTGCGGGCCGYGGGTCAGCTGCGCATCGACCGGCCGYGCGCGCGCGCCGCTGCGCGCCTCGCCGAGCCAGGAGCGCAGCTTCTCGCCGGAGACGCCGGTCAGCGTCAGCGTCGCGCGATCGCCTTGCACCGAGATCTTGCCCTTGTCGCCGAGCCGGTCGGTGGCCGACTTGAGCGCCTCGGCGGCCTGCTGCGGCGACACCGGCGCCACACCGCGCAGCTCGCGCACCTCGCCGGCCAGGCGCTGCATCGACTGCAGCTGGGCGTCGAGCGCATCGAGCGTGGCCGGGGCCTCGCGCAAGACGCGCAACGCCGGCGCGACCGCGATCATCCAGACGATCAGGATGCCGACGCAGATCATCGCGGCGCCGGCGCCCATGCGCTCGCGCGCGGCCAGGCCGCTCCACATCGTGAGGAACTGGGTGCGGATGGCCGCCAGCGGCGCCGGCAGGGCCAGGCGCGAGGGGCGGGAAGGGCGAGCGTTGCGGGCGGTACTCACAGCGGGCGTCCTGGCGTCGTGGCGGGGGCGCGGCTGATGGTGAGCCGGCCATCGACCGACTCGACCTGCCAGCCGGCGGGTGTCAACTGGTTGCGGAACTGGTCGATCTGCGGCGGGCTCCAGCCGGCGGCCGCGAGCGTCAGCTTGCCGGGCTCGTACTTCAGCGTCTCGACCGGCGGGCGATCGGGCGGCCACGCGGCGGCGGCCGCCTGCAGCATCGGCTCGAAATCGGTTTCTCCAGGGCGGCCGGCAGCGGCCCGAAGGGTGTCGGTCTCACGCTGCATCTGGGCCGGCGCATCGAGCACCGCGCGCACCTGCGGGTAGGCGGTCTGCACGACGGTGACCATCGCCTGCCGGCGCGCCGAGATCGCCGAGCTCTGGTGCGCGGCCCACAGGTTCAGGCCGAGCAGCTGCACGACGACCAGCGTGATCAATCCGTAGCGCAGCGGCCGCCACGCGGGCGTCAGGAACTTGCGCCAGCTGTCGCGCATCGCGCGGGTGCCGCGGTTCTTGCGGGCGAGCGAGAACTGGCGCAGATTCCACAGCGAACGCGAGGCCTGCAGCGCGCGCTGGGCCGGCGTCATCACGGTGATCGGGTTGCCGAGCCAGCGCTCGGCGGTGGTCGCGGCGGCCGGGGTGGCGCTCCAGCGCGCGCCCTCGGGCAGCGGTTGCGGCAGCAGCGCGCGTGCGAGCGTGCCCTGCAGGCTGAAGAGCGCGACGCCGTCGTGGTGCGCCCAGCTCAGCGTGACGCCTTCGGAGCCCCGGGCGGCCTGCGGATCGGCGCTGCTCTCGGCGAAGTGGCCGGTCGGCGGATCGTCGGGCCAGGCCACCGGCACCACGCGGTCGACGAAGACCTGCGCCTTCTCGAGGGCGGCCAGCTCGCCGGTGAGCCACAGGCGGTCGACCGCGGCGATCCAGGTCGGCTGGCCGGCGGTGGCCTCGGGCGCCACCGCCAGGTGCACGCCTTCGGCGTCGTCGAGCAGGGCTTCCTCGAGCACGCCGGTGAGGGCGGCGCGCAGCCGCGCGGCGGGTGCCTTCGGCAGCGTGATGCGGTGCCAGCTGACGTCGGTGTCGGCGAGCACCGCGACGACGACGCTCGCCTTCGGCAGCAGCGACGCGGCGCAACGCCCGTGCGTGGCCATCGACAGGCCGTCCGGCGACATCGCGTAGACGTACTCGGTGCCCGTGCCGTCCGCGCCGGCCGGCGCCTGGCTGCTGGCGCGCAACCGGGGACGGGGCGGGATCTGGATGACGAGTGTGCTCATGGGGGGCGCAATGTTGGCTGCGGCATTGTAGGCATTCGGCGCACGCAAACCTTAGGAAATCAACGACTTACGGTGTCTTGTTGTAGTAATTCCTGCGCCAGCGTGGCGGCGCTGGCGGGGCTTGTCA
>NZ_JBFUCB010000660.1:0-3223 GCF_056405435.1 Rhizobacter sp. P1_G5
GCCGTAGTTCACCGTCAGCCCGGTCGGCCAGGTCTGCGTTGCCTGCCGGCCATTCGCGTCATAGCTCAGCGAACTCGCAAAACTCGGCCCGTTCGCCACCGTCGTGCGGTTGCTGATGAGCCGCCCCAGGCTGTCGTACACCCACTGCTGGCTCATGTCGGTGCTGGCGCTCGTCGCGCACAGCTTGCCGATGCCCATCGTGCAGTTGTCGTAGGTCCAGGTGCTCTGGTACTCCGGCTCGCTGCGCAGCGTCATCCGGCCGAGCATGTCGTACTGCATCGTCGTCTGCCCGCCACGCTGCGCCTGCAGCGGGTTCTGCTGCCGCACCACCTGGCCCAGCGCGTCGTAGCGGTACTCGATCACCCCGGCGTCCGGGTCGGTCAGCTTGAGCTTGTTGCCCCGCACGTCGTAGGCGATCTGCACCGTGTTCTGCAGGGCATCCTTCGTCGCCACCAGGTTGCCGAACGCGTCGTGCTGGTGAACGATCTGCGCGCCCAGCGGGTCGGTGATGCGGATCGTGCGGCCTTCGACGCTGCTCTCCTCGCGCCGCGTGCGGCCCTGGTCGTCGGTGGCGCTGACCACCAGCGCGCCATACGCCGTGCTCGACAGCCTCGCCTTGCGGCTGCCGCGGGCACCGAAGCTCACGCTCGGTTGGCTGCCCTGGTTGTCGGCGGTGTAGATGCGCAGCACCCGGCCCAGTACGTCGTACTCGGTGCGCGTGAGCCCCACATCGCCGCTGCCCGCGCTCGTCGACGACCCGCTGTCCAGGAAGTACGGCTGCGTCTGCAGCACCACCTGACCGAGGTCGCCGTACTCGGTGTCGGTGACGATCACCCGGTTCGCTCCGCCGGGTTGCGTGGATCCGTCGAAGGCCTCGGTGACTTGCCGCAGCACCCGGCCTGCGCGGTCCACATACTTGCGGGTGAATGCGCCGTTCTTGACGCCTTCGGTGCCGCTCGCATCGCGCGGCTCCACGTGTGTGAACTCCAACGCATCGGCCGGGATCTCGGCCGCGCCCGGGCTCGGGCAGGTCGGGCTGTTGCTCGAGGTGTCTCCGGCCGGGTTCACGCGGCCGGCGATGAGGCAGTAGGCCGTGACCACCCGCGTGCCATCAGGATGGATCTCGCGCGTCGTGCGCCCCTGGTCGTCGACTTCCCTGCGCGCGGTCAGCCCGTTCGGCTCGGTTGTGCTCAGCACCGTGCCGAAGCGCGGGTCCACCGTCTGCTGCGTCACCTGGCCCTTGGCGTTGGTGCTGCTGCTCACCTGGGTGTTCGGCTGGACCTGCACGGTCACGCCGTTGATCACCAGCGTCTGCGCGCCATAGGCGGCGCCGCTGCTGCGCGGGGTGAACACGGCGTCGCCAGTGGCACCACTGCAATTCGCCACCTGCGAGCCGGTGCGGTTGCCACGCGAGTCGTAGCTGTACGTCGTCACCACACAGCGCTGCGGATCGTTCGGCTCGACCGTCTCGGTGTCCACCAGGCCGTCGGCCCGGTAGGTGGTGCTCGTCGTGCGGGTGTAGTTGAACGGGTCGGCCACCGCTTGTGCTGCGGGCAGCTGGGCCTGCGCATGGGCGGAGCTCACCGCCACCATCGCCACCACCCACACGATTGCTGCGAACAGGTTCTTCTTTTGCGTGATCTTCACAGGCAGGTCCCCTTCACGATCGCCTTGCTCGTCGTTGCCGTGCCAAACGCGTTCTTCACGCTGAAGTTCACCGTGCGCGCGGTGCATCGGTCGTAGACCCACTGGAAGGTGCAACTCCCCGGTGACGCGGCCACGCTGCCGCCCACGGTGCAGGTGCTCGTGCCAGGCGTGCCCGCATCGCTCTGGGTCGCCGCCGTGATCGTCTGCGCCGCGCTGTACGGGTTGGCCACCGTCAGCGTGGTCGTCGTGTACGTGGTCGTTGACGTCGCCGCCGTGCTCAGGTTGAACAGCGCCCCGGGAACGGTCTGCACCGTGCCGCTCGCGGTGACTGAACCGTTCACCGTCGCGCCCACCGTGCTCACCGTCTGGTTGAAGCTCGTCAGCGTGCCCGTGGCCAACTGCACCACCATGTTGCAGGTGAGGCCCGGCGCCACGTTGGTACAGCTGTTGACGCCCAAGCTCAGCACGGCGGGCAGGTTCGACAGCCCGGTCAACGTCATCGGCACGTTGCCGTCGTTGCGCCAGCTGATGATGTTCTGCGGCGCCGCCGAGTTCTGGTTCACCGTGCCATAGGCCAGGCTGTTGATCGCGAGCGTCGAGACTGAGCCCGTCACCGTGCCCGATACCGCCGCCGATGCAGCTCCGTTGGTGCTGCCCGTGGCGATCAACGTCTGGGCACCTTGCGAGCCGATGGGGCCGGCCGAACTCATCGTGACCGTCACCGTGCACGCCGTGCCCGGATCGATGTTGCAGCTGCCAGGGGCCACCGAGTACGCGCCGCTGAGACCGGACATCGTCAACGTGGCGGCCTGGTTGCCGCTGTTGAAGAAGCTCACAGTGCCACTCGCGGAAGCGCCGCCCTTCGATGCACTGAGCGCCGAGGCGTTGTTAGCCGAAAGATAGACATTCGAGCCGTACACCGTGCCCGCGACGGCGGCCGACACCGCACCGGTCGTGCCACCCGTGGCCACCAGGATCTGGCTGCCTTGCGCGCCAAGCGCGCCACTCGTAGCCATCGACACCGTCACGGCGCAGGTACCTCCCGCAGGCGCCGCGCAGCTTGCCGGGC
The DNA here is from genome assembly GCF_056405435.1 of Rhizobacter sp. P1_G5. Classification (NCBI taxonomy): domain Bacteria; kingdom Pseudomonadati; phylum Pseudomonadota; class Betaproteobacteria; order Burkholderiales; family Sphaerotilaceae; genus Rhizobacter; species Rhizobacter sp. P1_G5. Next base: position 2,717 of record NZ_JBFUCB010000660.1, read on the forward strand.
TCACCGAGTAAGGTGCGCTCAGGCCCGACATCGTGAGCGTCGCCGCCTGGTTGCCGCTGTTCGTGAAGGTCACCGTGCCGCTACCCGCTGCACCGCCCTTCTGCGCCGTCAGGCCAGCGGCGCCATTGCCAGTCACCGCGATCACCGATTGCAGGCCCGTGCCGTTCAGGGCCGCAGACAGCGTCCCCGCCCCCGTGCCGATGCTCACGCTGCCGCTGCGTGCCGCGTTGGCTGTCGGCTGGAAGCGCACGGTGATTGCACAGTTGCCGCCCACCGCCAGCGAGCTACCGCAGGTCGTCGAGACAAAACCGAAGTCGGTACCGCTGACCGATGCCGCTGCCGGCACCGTCATGCTCAGCGGGCCGACGCCGGTGTTAGCGAGCGTCGAAGTCAGTGTCGGCGCGCTGCCGACGGCCACGCTGCCGAAGTCGATGGCGCTCAGGCTGCCCGAGGGCGCCTGCCCCGTGCCCGACAGCACCGCCGACTTCACGCCCAGCTCGGTGTTGA
>NZ_JBFUCB010000661.1:0-3222 GCF_056405435.1 Rhizobacter sp. P1_G5
GAGTCGCTGATGCAGGACATCGACATGTACGAGCTGAAGGCGCGCGGCCCGCAGAACAAGCTCGAGGAACTTCGCATCGAGCTGTGCGACAAGATCAATGCGCTGGGCATCGGCGCGCAGGGCCTGGGCGGGCTGACCACGGTGCTCGACGTGAAGATCGCCACCTACCCGACGCACGCGGCCAGCAAGCCGGTCGCGATGATCCCGAACTGCGCCGCCACGCGCCATGCGCACTTCGTGCTGGACGGCTCCGGCCCGGCCTTCCTCGAGGCGCCCAGCCTCGACCTGTGGCCCGACGTGAAGTGGGCGCCCGACTACAACAAGAGCCGCCGCGTCAACCTCGACACGCTGACGCGCGAGGAAGTGGCGAGCTGGAAGCCGGGCGAGACGCTGCTGCTGAACGGCAAGATGCTGACCGGCCGCGATGCCGCGCACAAGCGCATTCAAGACATGCTGGCGAAGGGCGAGAAGCTGCCGGTCGACTTCACGAACCGCGTCATCTACTACGTCGGCCCGGTCGATCCGGTGCGCGACGAGGTGATGGGCCCGGCCGGCCCGACCACCGCGACCCGCATGGACAAGTTCACCGAGATGATGCTCGCGCAGACCGGCCTGATCGGCATGATCGGCAAGGCCGAGCGCGGCCCGACCGGCATCGAGGCGATCAAGAAGCACAAATCGGCCTACCTGATGGCGGTGGGCGGCGCGGCCTACCTGGTCTCGAAGGCGATCCGCAAGGCCGAGGTGGTGGGTTTTGCCGATCTCGGCATGGAAGCCATCTACGAGTTCGAGATCAACGACATGCCGGTGACGGTGGCGGTCGATTCCGAAGGCACCTCGGTGCACACGACCGGCCCGAAGGAGTGGCAGGCGAAGATCGGCAAGATCCCCGTCGCCGTTTCCTGATCCATGGGCTGACGTGCAGGCCCTGCCCTTCGCGCTGACGAAGATCCAGGCGCCGCGGCCGCGCGGCGAGCACCTGGACCGGCCCCAGCTCGAAGGGCGCCTTGTTTCCGCCATCGGCCAGGCGCGGCTGATGCTGCTGTGCGCGCCGGCCGGCTTCGGCAAGACGGCGCTGCTGGGGCAGTTGCTGGCTTCGCGGCATGACACCGCGGTCGCGTGGATCGCCGCCGACGATGACGACGACCTGGCGCGCTTCATCGCCTGCCTGGTCGCCGCGCTGGAACCGCACGACCTGCCGTGGCGCATCTCGCCGCAGGCGCTGACCACGCTCGGGCAGCAGCCCCGCGGGCTGCGCCGCATCGCCGACGAGCTGCTGAGCGCGCTGGGCGGCGCCGACCTGCGGCAAGGTCCAGGGCCAGGGCATGGCCTGATCGTGCTGGACGATGCGCACCGCATCGCCGATGCGCGCATCTTCGAGCTGCTCGACCTGCTGCTGGAGCAGCTGCCGGCCCCGTGGACCGTGCTGCTCGCGAGCCGCACCGATCCGCCGCTGTCGCTGGCCCGGCTGCGCGCGCAGGGCGAGCTGCTCGAGCTGCGCCAGGCCGACCTGGGCTTCGCCGACGACGAGGTGCGCGCGCTCGCGGCCCGGCGTGGTGCCGGTGCCGAGTTCGTGCAATCGCTGGTCGAGCGCCTGCAGGGCTGGCCGGCGGGCATCCGGCTGAGCCTCGATGCGGCCACGCTCGCCGGCAAGCGCACGCCGGCGGCACTCGGCCAGCGCCACCTGTTCGACTACCTCGCGAGCGAGGTGCTGGCCGACATGCCGGACGGGCTGCGCCGCTTCCTGCTGCAGACCTCGGTGCTCGCCGAGCTGGAGGCCGGGCGCTGCAGCGCGCTGACCGGTGACCCGCAGGCCGCCGGCTGGCTGGACGACATCGAGCGCCGCGGCCTGTTCGTCACCGTGCTCGACGGGCCGCAGCTGACACTGCGCCTGCACGACCTGTTCCGCGATTTCCTCGAAGACCGGCTGCGCCACGAATCCCCCGACGCGCTGACCGGCTTGCTGCACCGCGCCGCCGAGACCGAGCCCGACGCRGCACGCCGCATCGGCTACCTGCAGCGCGCCGGCGACTGGGCGGCGGCCGAGGCGGCGCTGCATGCCGTCGCCCGCGGCTGGCTCACCGACGGCCTGCTGACGCAGACGCAGCGGCTGCTGGCGCAGTTTCCGGCCGGCTGGCGCGAGCGCTCGTCGCCGCTGATGCTGCTGCAGGGGCTGGCCGCGTGGACGCGCTGGGATTTCGTCGCGATGGCCGGGCACTTCCAGCAGGCGCTGCGCCTGGCCGAGCAGCAAGGCCTCGCGGAGCAGGCGCAGCGGGCGCGGGCCTACGTGGCGCTCAGCCTGTGCCAGGTCGACCAGCGCGATGACGCGGCCGCGCTGCTCGCCGAGTTGCGCACGCAGGCCTTGCCGCTCGAAGCCGAGGTCACGGCGCTGACCGCCAGCCTGTGGCATGCCGGCGACTACGGGCCGGTCGGGCCGTCGGCCGGCTACATGGCGCGGCGCAACGCGCTGCTGGCCGAGTGCACCGACCTCGGCCTGTGGTACCAGGCGACGCCGAACCCGCGCGACGTGGCGCTGCCCGGCATCGCGCCGGCGCTGACGGAGTTCGTCGAACGCGTGCTGCGGCTGGCGCCCGAGCACCCGACCGCGATGAGYGCGATCGCCTGGCTGCTGCACGGGCTGATCGCGCTGTGGCAGGGCGATGCGCTGCGCGCGGCCGAACGGCTGCAACGCGCCGACGAGGAGTCGCGCTGGCTCGGCGGCCCGCGCAATGTGCGCACGATGCTGGCGCTGGCCGGCGGCATGCTGCACGCGCTGCGCGGCGACATCGACGCGATGCGCCAGGACAGCGCCCGCCTGCTGGCCGACCCCGAGCAGGAGCCGCCGAGCGCGCGCCGCGACAAGCTGCGCCGCCACATGCAGTTCCAGGCGCTGCGGCTGGCGATGATCGCCGACGATGCGGAGCGCGCCGGCGCCCTGGTGGCGACGCTGGGCGCACCCGACCTGCTGGCGTCGACGCGCATCGCGCAGCGGGCACGCGAGCTGGCGCTGCCGGCCTTCGCGGCCGAGCTGGCCGGGCGCTGGCCGCAGGTGGTCGAGTGCTGGCAGGCGGCCTTGCAGACGCCCGATGCGCTCGAGTGGTACGGGCTGCTGACCGAAGGCCGGCTGCGGCTGGCCGCCGCGCTGGTGCGGCTGGGCCGGCAGCGCGAGGCGGCGCAGCAGGTCGAGGCCGCGGCACTGCGCTGCGCGAGCGACGGCTGGAT
>NZ_JBFUCB010000662.1:0-3217 GCF_056405435.1 Rhizobacter sp. P1_G5
CAACACCACGATCCAGGCTCTGCGTGCCGACCAGTCGCTGACCGAGACATTCGCCGTCAAGAGCGCYGACGGCACCAGCTCYTCKGTCACGGTCACCATCAAGGGCGCCAACGACGCTGCCGTCATCTCCGGCGCAACCGCCGGCTCCGTCACSGAAGACACYGCYGTCAACGSCTCCGGCARCCTGACCACCGGCGGCACCCTGTCCGTCGCCGACATCGACAACGGYCAGGCCGTGTTCCAGGCCCAGCCKGCCACCGCCGGCACCTACGGCACCTTCACGCTGACMTCGGCCGGCGTGTGGACCTACGCAGCCTCCAACAACAACGCCGCGATCCAGACGCTGCGTGCCGATCAGTCGCTGACCGAGACCTTCACCGTCAAGAGCGCCGACGGAACCTCATCGAGCGTCACCGTCACGATCAACGGCACGAACGACGCCGCGATCATCGGCGGCACGTCGACCGGCAACGTCGTCGAGGCCGGAGGCCTCAACAACGCCACCGCCGGCACGCCGACCGCTTCGGGCTCGCTGACCATCGCCGATGTCGATTCGGGCCAGGCCTCGTTCGCCACGCCGGCCAGCCTCGCGGGGACCTACGGCACATTCACGTTCAACACGTCGACCGGTGCCTGGACCTATGCACTCGACAACTCGAAGCCCGCCACGCAGGCCCTGACCGCCGGCCAGCCGGTGCACGACACGCTGACCGTCACCAGCCTCGACGGCAGTGCCACCAAGCAGATCGACGTCACCGTCACCGGTGCCAACGACACCGCCGTGATCACTGGCACCGCCACCGGCAGCGTGACCGAAGCAGGCGGTGTCAACAACGCCACCGCGGGTACTCCGAACGCCTCCGGCACGCTGACCGCGACCGACCCCGATGCCAGCCAGTCCCTGTTCGCCACGCCTTCCAGTCTCAGCGGCCTCTACGGCAACTTCACCTTCAACCCGTCGACCGGCGCCTGGACCTACGCACTCGACAACAGCAAGGCGGTCACGCAGGCGCTGACCGCCAACCAGATCGTCCACGACACCCTGACCGTCACCAGCTTCGACGGAACCGCGACGAAGCTGATCGACGTCACCGTCACCGGCACCAACGACGCCCCGGTCGCCAGCAACGACAGCGGCACCGTCACCGCCGCCGGCACGCTGACCGTGGCGACCGCCGCCGGCGTGATCCTGGCCAGCGGCGGCAGCGGCGCCGACACCGACGTCGAAGGCGACGCCTTGACCGTCAGCCTGGCCGGTGCCGGCACCGGCACGCCAGCCACGACGGTCGCCCCCGCAGGATCGAGCATCACCGGCACCTACGGCACGCTGACGCTCAAGTCCGACGGCAGCTACTCCTATGTCGCCAACAATGCGGATGCGGTCGCCACCGGCGCCTTCGTCACCGACGTGTTCACCTACCAGGTGAAGGACCCGAGCGGCGGCACGTCGAACGCGACGCTGACCATCCAGGTCGCCGGGCAGGCCGACACCCTCACCGCCGTCACGCCGACCACGACGGTGATCACCAACACCCAAGGCCTGAACGGCGAGTACTACGGCTACAACGACAGCACCGTCAACGGCAACCGCCGCCACAGCGACGACGCCAGCGTCGGCAACCTCGACCGCGTGTCCGACTTCAACACGCTGGTCAACGCGCGCAACGCGGCGATGGGCGGCAGCAACAACATCCTCGGCACCTCGACGGCCGCCGTCACCGGCACCGTCGACGCCCGCTTCGTCGCCAAGACCATCGACTACGGCAGCGCACCCGACGTCAGCAACTCGCTCGGCTCGAACAGGAACGTCGCGGCCGGCGGATCCACCGCGCCCCTGACCGACAACAACAGCTCGCTGTACAAGTTCCTGCACCGCACCGCCGGCAGCGATGCCGGATCGCTGAGCATCGAGACCGGCACCGGCGCCGGCAGCGTCGGCGGCAGCGGCCCGACCAGCGGCCTGGGCACCACCACCGACGCAGGCGTGCGCCTGACCGGCGAGGTGTACATGGCCGCCGGCACCTACGACATCCGCGTCACCGCGGACGACGGCTTCCGCCTGATGCTGGACGGACACCAGGTCGCGGTCTACGACGACATCCAGTCGCCGACCACCCGCGTCTACACCGGCGTGCCGATCACCGGCGGGCTGACGGCGCTGGAGCTGCTGTACTGGGAGCAAGGCGGCAACGCCGTGCTGAAGATCGAGATCAAGGCCACCGGCTCGGCAGACACGACCTACCAGACGCTGGGCACGAGCAACTTCGCGATGTTCAGCGACGCGAATGCGCCGACGCTCTCGGACACGCAGGACATCGTGGTGAGCGGCGGCCAGTACGTGATCCGCACCGGCTCCACGCTGGACGGCGGTGTCGGCAACGACACGCTGACCGGCAGCGCCGCCCGCGACAAGCTGATCGGCGGGGCCGGCAACGACGCGCTGAACGGCGGCGACGGCGCCGACACGCTGATCGGCGGCAAGGGCAACGACACGCTGGCCGGCGGCACGGGCCATGACGTCTTCCAGTGGAAGTTCGCCGACCAGGGCACGACCGCGGCACCGGCGCGCGACGTCATCACCGATTTCGACAACACCGCCAACTCGGGCGACGTGCTGKACCTGCGCGACCTGCTGGTCGGCGAGCTGCACACGGCCAACACGGTGACGACGGCTGCCTCCATCGGCACCAACAACGCGACGGCGATCACGGTCGACCACGGCAACCTGAACAACTACCTGCACTTCTCGGTGGTGGGCGGCAACACGGTGGTCGAGGTCAGCACCGGCGGCGGCTTCACCAACGGCACCTACAACGCGGCGGCGGTGAACCAGGTGATCACGCTGAACGGCGTCAACCTGGTGAGCACCTTCACCACCGACAACCAGGTGCTGGACGACCTGCTGAAGCGCGGCAAGCTGGTGGTGGATTGATGGCGGGCGGGGCCCGCGCCCGCTTCAACTGTTTTCGCTGATCCAGGGCCCGGTGGCCCCGTCGATGCCGCAGTCCCACAGGCGCTGCGCATCGGCGGCGTTGCTCACGCCCTCGGCGTACACCTGCAACGACAGCCCGTGCAGCAGCGTCACCGTGCCGCGCACGAAGGCGGCGCGGTTCTCGTCGCTGCCCACGCCCTGCACGATGGCCGCGTCGAGCTTCACGTAGTCGAGCCCGGCCTCGAACAGCCGCGGGATCTTGCCCAGCCGCTCGCCGGCATGCTC
>NZ_JBFUCB010000663.1:0-3202 GCF_056405435.1 Rhizobacter sp. P1_G5
CCATCTCTATGGGCACAGCGGCGCGGTGGCAGCCGAATCGGCCGCTCTGGCGGCATCGACACCGGCACCGGCTGCGCGGCGCCGCGTCGGGCTGATCGACGGCGGGGTCGACCGCCGCCATCCTGCCTTCGAGCAGGCGCGCCTGCATACCTCGGGCTGCGACGGTCGCGAGGTGCCCAGCCGGCACGGCACCGCCGTGGCCTCGCTGCTGGTGGGCCGCGACGGCGCGTTCAGCGGCCTGCAGCCCAGCGCCGAACTCTTCGCCGCGGATGTCTATTGCGACGCGCCCGACGGGGGCGCAGCCGAGAACGTGGCGCAAGCTCTGGCGTGGATGGTGCGAGAGCGCGTGGCGGTCATCAACGTGAGCCTGGTCGGCCCGCCCAACGCGCTGCTGGACAGGGCCACCCAGGCCGTCACCCGGCGCGGCCACCTGATCGTGGCGGCGGTCGGCAACGACGGGCCGGCCGCGCCGCGGCTGTATCCCGCGTCCTATGCCGGCGTGGTGGGCGTGAGTGGCGTGACGACCCGTCGCAGCGTACTGCCCGAGGCGGCCCAGGGTCCCCAGGTGTGCCTCGTGGCACCCGGCGCCGACGTGGCGGTGGCAAGGGCAGGGGGCGGGTATGCGTCCGCACGCGGTACCTCCTTCGCCGCGCCGATCGTCGCCGGCCTGCTCGCGGAAGCCTTGCAGGAGCCCGATCCGAAGACCGCCGCCGCAGCGCTGTTGCTGCTGGAGCGCAGCGCGACCGACCTGGGCGCTGCCGGCCGTGACGACGTGTTCGGCTTCGGGCTGGTGGGCGAGGGCGCCAGGACGGCGCCTGAGCGGGTGTCCGCGCGGCGTTGGTGAAGCACGGCGACCCCGCGGCCAACTGTTACATCTTGGCAGGGAAGGATTCGCCGATGCGGCTCGTTGTACATGGCAAGAGGGTCGGGAAGGCCGCCCCTCCGCCACTGTCCAAGGAGATCCTTCTCATGACCACGCAACATTCCTTGTCGCTGTCCACTCTCTCGATCGCCGTGCTCGCCACGTTCGTGCTGGCGTCGACCGCCCACGCCGGCCTGCTGGGCAGCGGTTCAGCCGGCCTCGGCGGCAGCGCAGGCATGCGCAGCGCCGACGTGCAGGGTCWGGCGCGCGTCAAYGTCCAGCGCGACGAAGCGGCCGGCCGCAAGGTGCGCGAGACGGCCGGCGCCGTGAGCGGCCAGATGAACCAGGCCAAGGAGGCGGCGGTCGACGTGTCGGCCGATGCACAGCAGAAGGCGAACGCCACGGCGCAGGCCGGTCGCGGCCAGGTCGTCGAGAAGGCGGCCGCCGCCAGGACCACGGCGGGCACTGCGGTTCGCAAGGTCACCTCAACCCCGGTGCACGCGCAGGCCGAGGGCCAGACTGCCGTCGGCGACAACGCCTCGGTTGCAGGATCGGCCGAGGTCACGCGTCCCGACCGCTCGGTGAACGCTTCGGCCTCGGGCGGCACCAGCGCCCATGTGGGCCGCTGATCCGAGGATGCCTCCACGACTGCCTCCCGCATTGACATGACCCGTCTCCAGCGCCTGCCCGCCAGTTCCCTCGCTTGCTGCCTGGCTTTGCTTGCCTGCCGTCCTGCTCTTGCCGACGAGTCCGGCGACACGCAAGCTGCCAATGCCGGCATGCGCTACGTCGAGGCCAACGTGCAGCGGGATGCCCGCCACAACACGGCGGCGCTTGGTGTGCTGTCGCTCCCGGTCGGCGAACGGGGCTGGGTCCAGTTCGGGAGCGGGCAGACACGCCTCGACGTGGCCGGCGCCGCCCGCCGCGTGAGCGTGTTCAGCGCGGCCACCGGCTTCATCGGTGACGGTTGGAATGCCTCGCTGGCCGCGAACCGCCGGAACGGCGGCGATGCATGGCGCCAGACCRACTGGGACGCCTCGGTCACGTGGCTGGGCGAGCGCGTCGGCGTGGGGGTGGACGGGCACCACCGCGATGCGCACGGCCAGGGCACCACGGGTACGTCGCTCGTACCGGGCGACGTCACCGTCGAGCAACAACAGCTCAAGGGGCCTGGCTTCGGTCTCCACGGCCATGTGCACGTCACGCCGGCGTGGCGGATCTATGCGTCTGGCATGCGCTACGGCTACAAGCTCTCGACGCAGCAGGGTGGCGGCAGCGGGGGGACTGGCCTTCTCGCCGGCGTGCTGCAGCCCACCAGCGCCTCAGTGGTATCGCGCGATGAAGCAGCGCTGAGCCGCAGCTTCAAGCTCGGCAGCCGACACCAGATCGGCACGGCCTCCGTGTCCGCCGAGGTGTTGGTCGACAAGGTCCAGGACGAGCCGGGAACGGTGCGAACGCTGCAATTCACGGCGGCAGTCGAACCCACACCGAGGTGGACGGTCATGCCCACTCTCGGGCAGACGCATGGCAAGACCCATGGCGGTGTTCTCTTCGGCGGGATCGGAGTGACGCACGCCTGGTGACAGCTTCTCGAACTGTGTGCCGGAGGTAAACCTCATCCGGGCGAGGCTTGCCTAACCTATTGATTTAAAAGAGATTGCTAAAAAATGTCGAGCAAGTACCCCTCCGATCGAAGGGAGCTAACCCTCAGCATTGGGTGGCCACATGCGGTGGAAAACGTCGGTATGCAACCACGAGCGGCAATCCTCGCCACCAAAAAGCCACCGTGCGGGAGAGTTCAGCCGCTGGTAGCCGGGGCTCGTTTGCGGTCACCACTGGATAAGGAGTACTGCTCGCAAGTCCGCTCGATTGTGAAACTATGGTCGCGGCGCTTCACCTCGCGGCCCCAGCACCCGGTACGGCTTCGGAAACCACGCCCAGTGGTCATCCAGCCACACCAGCCCGTCATAGGAGGTGCCGGCATCGCGACCGGGCTCGATCACTTTCCACGCCGCCCACACGCGCTGCGGCTGCAGCAGCCCGGCGATGCTGCGGTAGCCGCCGGGAAAGTGCCAGGACAGGTCGTTCTCGTCCGCCAGCATGCCGGCGGGTGCCAGGCGCGGCACGATGCGGCTGTCGCGTGAGGCACGGCCCAGGCGCGGCAGCTGCGCCCACACCGCCGCGTAGCCCTCGCGTGCGGCCTGCACCGACGAAGGCACGAAGGCCTTGCCGTAGTCCTCGTCGCGCGGCCGCAGCGAGGCGAGCACGCTGCCCTGGGGGTCATGCAGCAGCGCCTGCAGCAGCGGCCGCAGCTGGTCAGATATCAACTCGATCGAGGCC
>NZ_JBFUCB010000664.1:0-3201 GCF_056405435.1 Rhizobacter sp. P1_G5
GGCCTCGATCGAACGATGCAGTGCGTGCACCACGTCGTCGACGTGCACGAAGTCGCGCGACTCGTGGCCGTCTTCGTAGATCGGGATGTCCAGGCCCTGGCGGATGCGGTTGAAGAAGATGGAGATGATGCCGGTGTACGGATTGCGCAGAGACTGGCCTTCGCCGTAGACGTTCTGGAAGCGCAGGATCGTGGTCTTCAGGCCGACGGACAGCGAGGCGGTGCGCACGAGCATCTCCTGCGCCATCTTGGTGGCCGCGTACACCGAGCCGGGGGCCGGCGGCAGCGTCTCCGGCGTGGGGATCGCGTGCAGCGCGCGGCCTGCATCGTCGGTGAGTTCCCAGCGCGCCTGGGCGAGTTGCTCCTTGCCGCGCGTCTCGGGCTGCAGCACGACGCCGGGCTGCGCATCGCTGCGGTAGGCCCCTTCGCCGTAGATGCTGCGGCTGGAAGCCAGCACCAGGCGCGTCGGCCGGCGCGTGCACTTGGCGATGGCCTCGAACAGGGCTGCCGTCCCCAGCTCGTTCACGCCGACGTAGTGGCGGATCTGGTACATCGACTGCGCGGTACCGGTTTCGGCGGCGAGGTGGTAGACGCTGTCCACGCCTTCCAGCAGCTGTGCATTCTCGGCAATGTCGCGCACGTCGAGACGGACGAAGCGGGCGCCGTCCGGGACCTGCACGTTGGGCAGGTCGCCGTGGATCTGCGTCGACAGCGGGTCGAGCAGCGTGACGTCATGGCCCGCGGACAGCAGCCGGCGCGCGAGGGTGGTGCCGATGAAGCCGAGGCCGCCGGTGATGAGGATCTTTTGCATGGGTCGTGGTCGTGTGGGTTGGCTCGCAGGTCAGAGCTTGTCGCGCGGCATGAAGCGCTTCTCGGGCGCCCCGAGCAGCAGGTCGATCAGGAGCTGCTTTGCCCGGACCAGCCAGCCCCAGGGTTTGCCGTAGGCGGCGGCGACGATGGCGGGAAAATCCTTGCGGAACACCAGGTCGGGGCGCACCGAGGAGATGCCGCCGGCGGAGAAGTACGCGACCATCTCCTGCGACACCCCGAAGCGCAGCGCGTGGTCGGAGACGATGTCGATGTTCAGCTTGTGGTCCGCCTGCATCCGGTAGCGCACGTCGTAGCGGTGCTCGAGCAGGTGGGTGCGGCGGTAGAAGATGCCCTGGTGGCACCAGTTGGCGAAGATGAGCGCGGTGCGCCGCGTCGATGGGCGCTGCACGCCGGTGGCCTGCATGTAGCAGGTCGCGGCGTAGAGGTGGTAGGGCTGGGCCGCCGCCGCGAGGTGGGCGATGGCGCCGTCCATGCCCGGCAGCGCGATGTCGTCGATGCCGAAGAAGAGCAGGTAGGTGCCCTCGGCCGCGCCTATGCCGGCGTTGTAGGCGGCATAGACGCCTTCGGCCGGGACCTGCAGGCGCTTCACGTCGGCGAAGGCGGCGAGGGCGGCCGGTTCGAGCTTCGCCGGCTCGCCGCTCTCCACGAGGACGAGCTGGATGCGGTGCGCGTGGGCCAGGGCGGAGAAGGACGCCAGGCACAGCGCGAAGGGCGCCGCCGGCGGATCCTTGGCCGCGATGACGAGGGAGAGGAGGTACTTATCCAAGTTGGCGCCTGGTGGTGGCTCCGTAGAGCGGGATGGTGGTGAGCAGCAGCAGGACGTAGATGGTGATGTCCTGCATGATCAGGTTGAAGTCCTGGGACGCGCCAGCGAGGGACACCAGGAAGAACGGGTAGAAGATGGCCAGGTGCGTGGGGCGTGGCAGTGCGCGCCGGAACACCGCGAGCAGCAGGCCGAGGTAGGCCAGAACCACGATGGCGCAAAGCAGGATGCGCTGGTCGGGGAAATTGCACAGCGCATAGGCTGACAGCCGCGCGTTCGGGCCGGTGAAGGGGTTGACGCCGACGGCTTCGATCATCAGTGCGAAGCCGAACAAGGTGTCGATGTTGTTGGCCGAAGGGTCGCCAGCAAGACGGGCCCAGCCGCGGTGCATGCTGGCGAAGGTTGACACGTTCTCGCAGGCTGCCGTCGGCTTCTCGACGAAATRGGTCAGGATCGTGGCCTCGCCGAAGAGGAAGAACCGGTCCGACACGTCGCCGGCTGATACGTCCAGTCGTGTCAGGGCCAGCACGACCATCCCCCCTACGAACACCGACAGTTTCAGCTTGTCATTGGCGCGGATCCGCATCCGCGGCGCGATGGACAAGTCCCGCAGTGCCAGGAAGGCGGTGAACAGGCTGAATGCGAAGGATGCCTTCGATCCCGTCAGGACGTTGCCGGCGACCGTGGTGACCAGCAGCACATAGCCCAGCCGACGCCGTCTCGGATTCAGCAGCAGGATGAACACGCCCAGGTACGACATTGGGGTGGCCAGCTGGATGAAYGGCTTCACCAAGGAGAACCAAGCGCCGGTCATGTACTCGATGCGCGAACCGCCGTCGGTGGGGGTGGCCAGGAAGTTGAAGATGGCGATCAGCACGATGAACCCGACGAACGCCCCTACAGCCGGACCGTCGAAGAATCTGTTCAGTGCGGCGAGGATCTGGGCTCGGTGTCGCAGCAGGCGGGCGTAGACCGCATACGTTGCAGCCAGGAATGCAAACTCGACAGCGAAAAAGTGGACTCCGCGTTCGGGTGCGACAGCCTCCGTGCTCAATCCTGCGATGACGGTCGATGCGTTGAAGAACAGCGTGACCTGAGCAAACAGCAGGCCGTTCAGCAGCTTCACCCCGAAGAGCTTGGGCATGACGACGATGGCCACGACCGTGATTGCCAGGAGCGTCCAGGCAAACGGGGTGTCGAAGACGATCAGCTCGAGCAGGTCTTTCATGGCGTGAAATCGGCCTCGCGGTCACTTGCGCAGCAGGTCACCCTGGTTCAGCAGGGATGAGTAGTGCGCCAGGTAGCGCATGAGGTTGAAGTAGCGGTCAGGCCCCAGCAGCCGCAAGGCCCACCGGAACGCGCTGGTGATGATGCGCTGCTGCCGGGAGTAATCCGCCTGTACCTTGAAGTTGGCATGCGTGGTCGTGACCGGACGCGCCGAGATCAGCCCACAGTCACGGGCGAAGGCGTGGACGGGTCCTTTCGCATCGAACGGGTTCACGGTGGCCGTCAGGTCGGAGCGGGCGCTGACCGCGTAGAAGCGGCGCAGTGCCGGTGACACCGTGTCGCCGTTGTCGAACTGGCCATACGTGTAGCGCGGATCGGCGA
>NZ_JBFUCB010000665.1:0-3184 GCF_056405435.1 Rhizobacter sp. P1_G5
GTTCGAGGAGTTCGAGAAGAAGATGCGCCAGGTGGTGTTCGTGTCGGCGACGCCGGCCGACTTCGAGAAGCGCAACGCCGGCCAGGTGGTCGAGCAGGTGGTGCGGCCGACCGGGCTGGTCGACCCGCTCGTCGAGGTGCGCCCGGCCACGCACCAGGTCGACGACGTGCTGCAGGAGATCCGCGAGCGCGTCGAGATCCACGAGCGCGTGCTGATCACCACGCTGACCAAGCGCATGGCCGAGCAGCTCACCGACTACCTGAGCGACAACGGCGTCAAGGTGCGCTACCTGCACAGCGACATCGACACCGTCGAGCGGGTCGAGATCCTGCGCGACCTGCGGCTCGGCACCTTCGACGTGCTGGTGGGCATCAACCTGCTGCGCGAGGGGCTGGACATCCCCGAGGTGTCGCTGGTGGCGATCCTCGATGCCGACAAGGAAGGCTTCCTGCGCGCCGAGCGCTCGCTGATCCAGACCATCGGCCGCGCGGCGCGCAATGTGAACGGCAAGGCGATCCTGTATGCCGACAAGATGACCGATTCGATGCGCCGCGCGATCGACGAGACCGAGCGGCGCCGCGCGAAGCAGATCCAGCACAACCTGGAGCAGGGCATCACGCCGCGCAGCGTGAAGAAGCAGATCCGCGAGCTGATCGACGGCGTCTACAGCGAGAAGAGCGCGAAGGACGAGCTGAAGAACGCGGCCGAGACGGCCGAGGTCGAGGCGATGAGCGAGAAGGACCTCGGCAAGCGCATCAAGCAGCTCGAGAAGCAGATGCTCGAGCATGCCCGCAACCTGGAGTTCGAGAAGGCGGCCCGCGTGCGCGACCAGCTGGCCCACCTGCGCGAGCAGGCCTTCGGCGCGCCCGGCACCGACAACGTGGTGCTGCTGCCGGCTGCCGGCGGCCGCAAGGCATGACGCAGCCACCGGTGCGGGCGCAGGTGCGGGTGCTGATGGTCTGCATGGGCAACATCTGCCGTTCGCCGACCGCCGAGGCGGTGCTGCGCCACAAGCTGCGCGCGGCCGGGCTGGGCGATGCAGTCGCGGTCGATTCGGCCGGCACGCACTCGTGGCACGGTGGCGAGCCGCCCGATCCGCGCTCCATCAGGCACGCGGCGCGCCGCGGCTACGACCTGGCCCATCTGCGGGCGCGGGTCGTGACGGGGGCTGATTTCGAGCGTTTCGACCTCATCCTGGCCATGGACTGGGACAACCTCGCCGAGCTGGAGGAGCGCTGCCCGCCGCAGCACCGCACCAAGCTGGGGCGGCTGACGCAGCATGGCGTGCGCTTCTCGAGCCCGGTCGTGCCCGACCCCTACCAGGGCGGGCCGGAGGGGTTCGACCACGTGCTCGACCTGGTCGAGGACGCCTGCGACGGGCTGGTCCGGCACCTGTCATTGCCGCGCCCCGAATAGCCCCATGCGCGCTACGGAACTTTCAGGTCCATTGCCGACCAAAAAACTAGGTTTCATCTATACTTGAGTAATCCTCTCGGGATCAACCGAGGGTTACCCCGGGGAAGGCAAGCGGGGACTCGACAAGCGTGAAATCGCCCTCATCTGCTTCGTTGACATTGTTGGCCGCCCAATCGGCTTAGGAGAATTTCATGCGTCTGACCACCAAAGGCCGTTTTGCAGTGACCGCGATGATCGACCTGGCTCTGCGTGAGCATTCGGGCCCCGTCGCGCTGGCCGCGATCAGCGCCCGCCAGCAGATCTCGCTGTCCTACCTCGAGCAGCTGTTCGGCAAGCTGCGCCGCCATGGGCTCGTCGAGAGCACCCGCGGCCCCGGCGGTGGTTATTCGCTGGGTCGCAAGTCCGAGGAAGTCACCGTCGCCGACATCATCGTGGCGGTCGACGAACCGATCGATGCCACCGGTTGCGCCGGCAAGGAAAACTGCATGGGCGAGGACACCGGCCGTTGCATGACGCACGACCTGTGGGCCAGCCTGAACTCCAAGATGATCGAGTACCTCGATTCGATCTCGCTGCGCAAGCTGGTCGACGAGCAACTGGCCAAGGGCATCTCGATCGAGGAACAACCGGTCAAGCGCGCGATCTCGACGCAGCCGGTCGTCAAGCCGATCAAGATCACCGCCCCGAATTCGGTCTTCGCCCTCGGCGGCGCCGCGTTCTCGAAGTAAGGCCTCTCCACCAACCCTTCGCTGCCTCTTTGCCGTAGCTGACTCCCATGGACATGACCCCCCACTTCCCGATCTACATGGACTACGGCGCGACGACGCCGGTGGACCAGCGCGTGGTCGACGCGATGATCCCGTGGTTGCGCGAGCATTTCGGCAACCCGGCGTCACGCAGCCATGCGTGGGGGTGGGAGGCGGAAGCGGCGGTCGAGAAGGCGCGCGAGCAGGTCGCGGCGCTGGTGGGCGCCGATCCGCGCGAGATCGTCTGGACCTCGGGTGCGACCGAATCCATCAACCTGGCGCTGAAGGGTGCCGCGCAGTTCTACAAGACGCGCGGCAAGCACCTGATCACGCTGAAGACCGAGCACAAGGCCGTGCTCGACACGATGCGCGAGCTGGAGCGCCAGGGCTTCGAGGTGACCTACCTCGACGTGCAGGAAGACGGCCTGCTCGACCTCGACAAGCTGAAGGCGGCGATGCGCCCCGACACCATCCTGGTCTCGGTGCTGTTCGTCAACAACGAGATCGGCGTGATCCAGGACATCCCGGCGATCGGCGCGATGTGCCGCGAGCGCGGCATCATCTTCCACGTCGATGCGGCGCAGGCCACCGGCAAGGTGGAGATCGACCTGGCCGCGCTGCCGGTCGACCTGATGAGCCTGGCCTCGCACAAGACCTACGGCCCGAAGGGCATCGGCGCGCTGTACGTGCGCCGCAAGCCGCGTGTGCGCATCGAGGCGCAGATGCACGGTGGCGGCCACGAGCGCGGCATGCGCTCGGGCACGCTCGCGACGCACCAGATCGTYGGCATGGGCGAGGCTTACCGCATCGCGCGCGCCGAGATGGGTGCCGACAACGAGCGCATCCGCATGCTGCAGCAGCGGCTGATCAACGGCCTGAAGGACATCGAGCAGACCTTCCTGAACGGCCACGCCGAGCGGCGCGTGCCRCACAACGTGAACATGTCGTTCAACTTCGTCGAAGGCGAATCGTTGATCATGGGCATCAAGGGCATCGCGGTGTCGTCGGGCTCGGCCTGCACC
>NZ_JBFUCB010000666.1:0-3182 GCF_056405435.1 Rhizobacter sp. P1_G5
GGCGTCGCTCTCGCGCTGGCGGAAGTCGCTGCTGCTCTTCAGCGGACCCTCCTCGACGATCACGACCTGCAGGCCGGCCTTCGTCAGCAGTTCCGCGGTGATGCCGGCGCCGGCGCCGCTGCCGATGATGGCGACATCGCACAGCAGGGTTGGCGGGACGGCAGCATGCGAGCCGCCGAGAACGCGCCAGCCGCGCTGGAGCCCTTGCTGGATCGGATCGTCAAGCTTGCTCATCAGATGTCGCGTGGGCCCGGATAGCCGATCGCGGGCCATGCCACGGGGTCGGAGAAGTAGGCACCGTTGGTGATGTCGCGCAGCGCGTGGTAGATCTGCTGGCGAGTGGCCAGTCGCGAGGTGCGCATGCGTTGCAGCGCCAGTTGGACGTCGGCAACGCTCGCGGCGTCCCACGGCGCGGCGAGGCGGGCGAGCAGGCGTCGCCCCGGTGCCGTGCACAGGATGCCCAGCAACTGCGCGAGCTCGTCCTGCACCGCGGGAGCGAATCCGCGGATGGTTTGCTGCACGCGTTCGACGTGCCCGGCCAACGCGGATGCGCGCGCAGGCCCCGATGGCAGCACGCCRTCGAGTACGGCCTGCGCCACCGCAGTAAACAGCATGCGGCTTTCGGCGTTCAGTTCGGCGGCGGGCGCGGCAGGCCGCATCCACACGAGTCCGCCACCCACGGTGACCAGCGTGAGCGAGGCGACTGCGCCGATCTGGAGGAGCTTGCGTCTTTGCATGTGGATGGCGGAATGCGGGCGCAGTGTTGCATCATTCGGCGCAGCCGCCGTAGAGGCAAGGGACTAGCCCGACCTCTCGTAAACCCGCAACGAGCAACGAACTTCGCCATGGCCGCGTCGAGCGAGAACATCCTTCAGCATCTGTCGGCGGTGGAGTCCGAGCGCCAACGGCGCGTGGGGAATCCCTCGTTGCAAGCTCGCGTGACTGCCGTGAAGACCTACCAGCAACGACGCTTCGCGCACACGTACGCGGACCTACTGGCGTCGCCGCGCTACCGTGACGTGGCGCGGTTCTTTCTCGACGAGCTGTACGGCCCGAAGGACTTCGCCGAGCGTGACGCACAGTTCGCGCGGGTGGTGCCGGCATTGACGCGGCTCTTCCCGAGCGACGTGCTGTTGACGGTGGAGTCGCTGGCAGCGCTGCATGCCTTGTCGGAATCGCTGGACAGCGCGATGGGCGACGCCGTGGCCGGGACTGCATTGACGGCCGCCGACTACCTGGYGGCGTGGCAGGCCTGCGGACGCCGTGCAGACCGCGAGCGGCAGGTGGCCTTGACCGTGAAGATCGGCGAATCGCTCGACCAATTGACGAGGCGCCTGCTGCTGCGCCAGAGCCTGCGCATGATGCGGGTGCCGGCGCGTGCTGCGGGGTTGTCGTCGCTTCAGTCGTTCCTGGAGTCGGGGTTCGACACCTTCCACGCGATGCGAGGCGCTGCGGAGTTCCTGAAGACCGTCCGCTCGCGCGAGACGGCGCTGATGCAGGCGCTCTTCGCGTCGGAGGCTGTCGCCGACGGGACACCGGCGCGTGCGGCGGCGCTAGGAGAACTACCGTAGCCGTGCGGCGCGGCCGGCCCGCACCATTGCAGGCTCTTCCTGTCCGCGAGTGCCGCATCGATGCAACGTCCCTGGCTCGATCACTATCCTCCTGGCGTTCCTGCCGAGATCGACACGTCGGCGTATCGCTCGCTGGTCGAGTTGCTCGACGAATCGTTCCGCCAGCATGCCTCGCGCGATGCAGCGGTGTGCATGGAGCGACGCCTGACGTTCCGCGAGATCGACGAGATGTCGTCGTCGTTGGGTGCGTGGTTGCAGGCGCGGGGCATGGCGCGCGGCGCGCGCGTGGCGCTGATGATGCCGAACGTGCTGCAGTACCCGGTGGCGATTGCGGCCGTGCTGCGTGCGGGCTACACCGTGGTGAACGTRAACCCGCTGTACACCGCGCGCGAGCTGGAGCATCAGTTGAGCGACTCCGGCGCCGAGGCCATCATCGTGCTCGAGAACTTCGCGCACACGCTGCAGGAGGTGATGGCCCGCACGCCGTTGCGGCACGTGGTGCTGGCATCCATGGGCGACCTGCTGGGCTTCGCGAAGGGCCAGTTGGTGAACTTCGTCGTGCGCCATGTCCGCAAGATGGTGCCCGAGTTCGATCTTCGCGCGCCGGCCGGGGGTTCGGTCACGCGATTCAACCTGGCATTGGCCGAGGGCACGCGCATGTCGCTGCGGCATGTGGAGCTGGGGCCTGACGATGTGGCGTTCCTTCAGTACACCGGGGGAACGACGGGCGTCTCGAAGGGGGCCGTGCTGTTGCACCGCAACGTGGTGGCGAACATCCTGCAGTCACAGGCCTGGTTCCAGCCAATGCTCGACAAGGTGGGCGATCGGCAGATCGTCACGGTGTGCGCACTGCCGCTGTATCACATCTTTGCGCTGACCGCGTGCTACATGCTCGGCGCACGCCTCGGTATGTTGAACGTGCTGATTCCGAATCCGCGTGATATTCCCGGCTTCGTGAAGGTGTTGAAGCGGCAACGCATCAACATGTTCCCAGCAGTGAACACGCTGTTCAATGCCTTGGCGAACGATGCTGATTTCAGGCGCCTGGATTTCGCGGACCTGGTGATCTCCAATGGCGGCGGCATGGCGGTCCAGCGCGCGACGGCCGAGCAGTGGCAGCGTGTCACCGGCTGCCCGATCGTCGAGGGCTACGGGTTGTCGGAGACCTCACCGGTGGCGACGATCAATCGCTTCGACGAACCGGAGTTCACCGGCTCGATCGGGCTGCCTGTGCCCTCGACGGAAATCGCCATCCGGGATGATGCGGGTGGCGCCGTGCTGCAGGGTCAGTCGGGTGAGATCTGCATCCGYGGGCCCCAGGTGATGGCCGGGTACTGGAATCGCCCGGACGAGACGCGCCTGGTGATGACGGACGATGGATTCTTCCGCTCAGGAGACATCGGCGTGATGGATGAGCGGGGCTACGTGCGGATCGTCGATCGGAAGAAAGACATGATCCTGGTGTCCGGCTTCAACGTCTACCCGACCGAGATCGAGCAGGTGGTGAGCCAGCATCCGGCCGTACTGGAATGCGCGGCAGTGGGTGTGGCGGATGCGAAGTCCGGTGAAGCGGTGAAGCTGTTCGTGGTCAGACGGGATTCGACGCTGACC
>NZ_JBFUCB010000667.1:0-3177 GCF_056405435.1 Rhizobacter sp. P1_G5
CATTGAGTGGCGAGATCCATGCGGAGTACGCCGCAGCGCTGTCGGCCGCCTGGCGCGACTGGCAGCGTCGCCCAGAGGTGCGCTGGCAGCACAGCTACGCGCGCTGCCAGCGCCTGCTCGCCCGTACGCTGTATCGCGACGGCGAGGCGTTCGCACAGCGCCTCAGGGGCAGCGTGCCCGGTCTGGACCACGGCACCACCGTGCCGTACTCGATCGAGATGCTTGAGCCTGAGTGCGTGCCGATGGACTTCAATGACTCGGCGCGTGGTATTTCGCAAGGCATTCAGTACAACGCATGGATTCGCCCGACCGCGTACTGGGTCAGCAAGGGGTACCCTGGCGAGGCAGCGACGCTTCACCAAGACCTAAAGGTGGTTACAGCCGACCGCATGCTGCACTTGGCGCACCTGTCACGCATCGGCCAGCTTCGCGGCGTGACGCGCTTCGCGAGCGTCATCGGCCGCATCGAGGACATCAAGGACTACGAGGAGTCCGAGCGGATCGCGGCCAAGGTGGCGGCCATGCTGACCGGCTACGTCAAGCGACACGCGCCCGACGGCGGGGGCTATGAGGGCCCACTGAAGGACGACAACGGCAATGACTTGCCGCGGCAGGTGGGGCTGTCGCCCGGCACCATCATCGACACGCTGGCGGTGGGAGAGGAGATCGGCCTGATCGACAGCAAGCGCCCGAACCCGAACCTGATCACCTTCCGGAACGGGCAGCTGCGCGCCTTCGCCGCCGGTATCAGCGCGAGCTACTCCAGCGTTAGCCGCAACTACGACGGTACCTACAGCAGCCAGCGGCAGGAGCTCGTCGAGCAGTGGGTGCACTACGCCTGCCTGACCGACGACTTCATCTCGATGGCCGTACAGCCGATGGTGGAGGACTTCATCGGCGCGGCGGCGGTTTCCGGGGTTGTGCCGTTCCCCAAGGATCTCAAGCCAGGCACGCACGACGACGTGCTCTACGTCGCGCCGTCGATGCCATGGATCGACATGGCAAAGGAAGCCACTGCCTGGCTGACGCTGAGCCAAGCCGGCTTCATCAGCGAGGTCGAAGTGATCCGTAAGTCCGGGCGCAATCCTGACACGGTGCTCGAGCAGATCGCGAGCTGGCGCAAGAAGGCCGAGGAGAAGGAACTGCGCTTCAGCAGCGACGTGCGCCACCAGAACGCGAGCGGCCTGCCCAGCACGCCGAAGCAGAACGACCAGGCCGACAACGAAGGGGAGGAAACCGATGGCACCGAAGAATGAACCACGCAACCTGAGCGATGCCGACGCGCAGGCCATCGCCGATCGACTGTCCGCGCAGCTGATGACCCAGCTGGGCGACGAGCGCACCGCACAGCGCCTCGTCGGCGTGTGGGGCGGCTACGTCGACCGCCAGCTCGGCCGCGGACTGCGCCGGCTCCCCTGGGAGGATGCCCTCCACGAAAGAGTCTGGGTTGTTCACGCAGCAATCGTAGCTGCCAGGGCGACGCCCATCCACACGATGACCAGGCGCTGCAGGTGTCGTGCCGTGTGCACTACCGTCAGTGAATGGCCGGCGCCCGGGGTGTAGCGAAGCCGCTGGGCGGGCGATGAGAAGGTCTGCAGGCTCGCGGCAGACAGGCTGGGCGGACATCGAGCGCGAGGCGGCGGCGCTGCGCCAACAGCGGTAGGCGGCCACCTCAAGGCGTGAGTATTAGACAACTGTCTAATACTTGGGCCGCTCAGCGCCCAATGACAAAGGGCCCGCATCGCTGCGGGCCCCGTCAATACTGGCTCCTCGACCTGGGCTCGAACCAGGGACCTACGGATTAACAGGCGGGGCGCGGAAACGTCTGCATTGCGGCGCAATCACTAGTGCGGGCGTCTGTTGGTGTCTCATTGGGCTTCTCCGAGCTAACAACACGGACCCGGGCAACGCTGGGGGGCTACGCACCCGACCACTGGCTGCCCCGCTTCGGCACACGTTGCCTTCATAGGTCGTGCGCGATGCCGGTTTCGCGAAGTTCGCCCGGACGGCGACCGGCTGCTCGCAAGCGAGGCGGCGAACATACACTGTCGGCCACGAGCAGTCCGTCGCGACCGGCTGCTTTCGGGCATGCTGCCCTCGTCGTCACTGGCCCAACGGTCCGAGTCTCCACGGATTGAGCAAGCTCTTGCGGCGCGTATCGAATGCGTGGGCTGAAGATCGTTCGCTCGACGTCAACCGCTTGCCGTTTGCTGTCCGCATTGAGTACCCTCTCACCGCTGCCCGGGCGGGCAGCAAAAGTGTCGTAAGCACTTGGCATGTCGGTAGGGTAGTTGCAGCCAAGCGCCGCAGCGACGAGCCCTGTGTCCAATTTAATTGGAGGCCGCATGCCTACCCTTCCACTATTGAAAGAGACAGAAAACACAAAAGAGTCGATGGAAGCCTATGTGAGGTCGACCCTCATTCCGGCGCTGGAGAACCACTATTTTCAGAGATTGAACCTCTGCGAGTCGTTGCGGAGGTGGTGGCAGGCTGCTCATGCGGCGCAAGGAATGGACGACCCTGTTAGGGAAAATGAGCCTGACGAGGCGGTATATCTTACGCCGGCATTGTTGGGGGGGCATAGGCAAATAGCGGCAGCATATTTTGATAAACTAGAAGAGTATTCGATGATTGGGGAAGAGGACAAGAAGAAAAAGGAAGACGTACGGTCGGAGGTACTGGATAAAGCAAGCCAGCTTCGGGCCTCAACTCTGCGCCTCGATGGCAAGGCATCCGAGTATCGAGAAGCATATAGGGCATGGCAGGATGCCGTCCCAGAGGGGCGAAAACGTACTACTGCCGAAAGTTCACAGCTACGCAGGCTGCGTAATTCACTCTCTGCCATAATATCGGCCTACAACAGAAATGTGGTTTATTCGGAGAATTGTAGGGAACTGACGCGCGACGCCTTTCGTTCATACCCCGAAAAATTCGTGCCCACTCGACATTACTATCGGGAGGCTCACAAAGGAGAATGGCCAATGTATTTCTATGAATACGATGACGTTGGCCTGGAGTTCCACATCCACTACGATAGCAAGGGTGAAAGGATAACGTCAGTAAATATTAAGATGAGCTATGATATAACAGGGAAGAAGGCCTCTCATGCGCCGCTGGTTACTGAATATCTGCTGAGGAAATATCCGCCCGTTTTGGATGCGAGGCAGATAACAACGC
>NZ_JBFUCB010000668.1:0-3168 GCF_056405435.1 Rhizobacter sp. P1_G5
ACGCGAGCGTCATCGCCTCGACCTGGTCGTGCGTGACGAACAGCGACGTGACGCCCAGCTCGGCGTGCAGCTTGCGGATCTCCAGGCGGGTCTGGCCGCGCAGCTTCGCATCGAGGTTGGACAGCGGCTCGTCGAACAGGAAGACCTGCGGCTGGCGCACGATCGCGCGGCCCATCGCGACGCGCTGGCGCTGGCCGCCCGACAGCTCGCGCGGCTTGCGCTGCAGCAGCGCGCCGAGCTCGAGGATCTTCGCGGCCTTGTCGACGCGGGTCTTGATGTCGGCGACCGGCACCTTCGCGATCTTCAGCCCGTAGGCCATGTTGTCGAACACGCTCATGTGCGGGTAGAGCGCGTAGTTCTGGAACACCATCGCGATGTCGCGCTCGGACGGCTCGACGTCGTTGACGACGCGCCCGCCGATCGAGATCTCGCCGCCGGAGACCTCCTCGAGGCCCGCGACCATGCGCAGCAGCGTGCTCTTGCCGCAGCCCGACGGGCCGACGATCACGATGAACTCGCCGTCGCCGATCTCGGCGTTGACGCCGTGGATGACCTGGTTGGCCTTCGGGCCGATGCCGTAGCGCTTGACGACGTTCTGGAGGGAGATGGCTGCCATGGGTGTTTGCTTCTCTACTTCTCGGTATCGACCAGGCCCTTGACGAACCAGCGCTGCATCAGGATCACGACGACCGCGGGCGGCAGCATCGCGAGGATGGCGGTGGCCATCACGATGTTCCATTCGTTGCCGGAGTCGCCGCCGGCGATCATCATGCGGATGCCCACCACCACCGGGTACATCTGCTCGCCGGTGGTGGCGATCAGCGGCCACAGGTACTGGTTCCAGCCGTAGATGAACTGGATSACRAAMAGCGCSGCGATCGARGTCTTCGACAGCGGCAGCAGGATGTCCTTGAAGAAGCGCATCGGGCCGGCGCCGTCGATGCGGGCGGCCTCGACGAGCTCGTCCGGCACGGTCAGGAAGAACTGCCGGAACAGGAAGGTCGCGGTGGCCGACGCGATCAGCGGCACCGTGAGGCCGCCATAGGTGTTCAGCATGCCGAGGTCGGACACCACCTTGTAGGTCGGGCTGATGCGCACCTCGACCGGCAGCATCAGCGTGACGAAGATCGCCCAGAACACCAGGCCGCGCAGCGGGAAGCGGAAGTACACCAGCGCGAACGCCGACAGCAGCGAGATCGCGATCTTGCCGAAGGTGATCACCAGCGCGGTGACCAGGCTCACCCACATCATGCGGGCGACCGGCGCGTTGGAGCCGGCGCCGCCGCCGTGGCCGTTCAGCGCGGCGAGGTAGTTCTCCCAGAAGTGCCCGCCGGGCGACATCGGCATCGGCACCTGCAGGATGGCCTGCGAGGTGTGCGTCGACGCGATGAACGCGATGTACAGCGGGAACGCGACGATCAGCACGCCGAGGATCATCACGGCGTGGGCCAGGATGCCGAGGGTGGGGCGGCGCTCGACCATGTCAGTACTGCACTTTCTTTTCGACGTAGCGGAATTGCAGCACCGTCAGCGCGATGACGATCAGCATCAGCACCGTCGATTGCGCGGCCGAGCCGCCGAGGTCGCCGCCCTTGAAGCCATCTTGATAGACCTTGTAGACCAGGATCGCGGTGTCGCGGCCCGGGCCGCCGTGGGTGGTGGCATCGATGATCGCGAAGGTGTCGAAGAACGCGTACACCATGTTGATCACGAGCAGGAAGAAGGTGGTCGGCGACAGCAGCGGGAACTGGATGGTCCAGAAGCGCCGCCACGGCCGGGCACCGTCGATGGCCGCGGCCTCGATCAGCGATTTCGGGATCGACTGCAGGCCGGCCAGGAAGAACAGGAAGTTGTACGAGATCTGCTTCCAGACGGCGGCGGTGACGATCATCGTCATCGCATGCGTGCTGTTCAGCAGGTGGTCCCACTGGAAGCCGAAGGTATGGTCCAGCGCGTACGCGACCACGCCGATCGACGGCGAGAACATGAACACCCACAGCACGCCGGTGACCACCGGCGCCACCGCGTACGGGATGATCAGCATCGTCTTGTAGAACAGCGCACCGCGCACCACGCGGTCGGCGAAGGCCGCCAGCATCAGCGACAGCGCGATGCCCAGCACCGCCACCAGCAGCGAGAACACCGCGGTGACCTGGAAGGATTCGAGGTAGGCCGAGTCGTTGAACAGCGTCTTGAAGTTGTCGAGCCCGACCCACTCGGTCGACAGGCCGAAGCTGTCCTGCACCTGCATCGACTGCAGCAGCGCCTGGGCGGCCGGCCAGAAAAAGAAGATCGCGCAGATCGCCAGCTGGGGGGCGACCAGCATCCAGGGCAGGACCTGCGAATCAAAACGAACTCGTTTTTCCATGGGCCGCGATGGTAAGCGCAGTGATCAAGCAGCCCCCGTGGAACCGGCTTTGCCGGGCCACTGGGGGCGCCCCCTTGAGGGGGAGGCGCGTCAGCGCCTCGGGGGTGGGACGTCAGGGTGCGGGAGCCTTGTTGGCCTTTTCGAAGCGCTCCAGCTGCTCGTTGCCGCGCTTCACCGCGTCGTCCAGCGCCGTCTTCGCATCCTTCTTGCCCGACCAGATCTGCTCGGTTTCCTCATCGATGATCGTGCGGATCTGGACGAAATTGCCGAGGCGGATGCCGCGCGACTTGTCGGTCGTCTTGCGGATCATCTGCGTCACCGCCACGTCGGTGCCCGGCTTGTCCTTGTAGAAGCCCGATTTCTCGGTCATCTCGTAGGCGGCCGTCGTGATCGGCAGGTAGCCGGTGCGCTTGTGGCTGGCCGACTGCACGTCGGGGCTCGACAGGTACTTGAAGAACTCGGCGACGCCCTTGTACTCGGCCGGCTTCTTGCCCGACATCACCCACAGGCTCGCACCGCCGATGGCGGTGTTCTGCGGTGCGCCGGGAACGTCCTGGTAGTACGGCAGCGGGGCCAGCCCGTACGCGAACTTCGCGCCCTTGCTGACATCGGCGTACGAGCCCGACGAGCCGGTGAACATCGCGCATTCACCCGACACGAACGACGGCACCGCGACGCTCGCGCGGCCCTTGTAGACGAACAGGCCCTGCTTGGACATGTTGGCCAGGTTCTCGAAGTGGCGCAGGTGCAGCGGCGAATTGAAGGCCAGGCGCGCGCTCGGGCCGCCGAAGCCGTTGTTC
>NZ_JBFUCB010000669.1:0-3157 GCF_056405435.1 Rhizobacter sp. P1_G5
GAACACCTGCTGCTCGGCCGGCGACAGCAGCCCGTGGCTCCAGTCGAGCGCCGCGGCGAGCGCGTTCTGGCGCGAGGCCGGCACCTGCGGCAGCGGCGCGAGCAGCCCGAGGCGCTGCTGCAGCCGCTCGGCCAGTGCGGCCAGGCCGAGGGCCGGCAGCCGGGCTGCGGCCAGTTCGATCGCGAGCGCGTTGCCGTCGAGCCGGCGGCAGATGTCGGTGGCGGCATCGATGCTGCGCGCGTCGCCGGCCAGCGGGCTGCCGGCGCCGGCCGCGCGTTCGGCGAGCAGTTGCACTGCGTCGCAGCGCGCGGCCTCGTCGATGGAGGCCCCTTCGGGTGGCAGGCCGAGCGGCCCGAGCCGCAGCAGCCGGTGCGCCGGATCGCGCAGCGGCACCTGGCTGGTCACCAGCACCGACACGCGCGGCGTCGCCTGCACCAGCGCGCCGGCCAGCCGGGCCACCTCCGGCGCCAGGTGGTCGGCGTTGTCGAGCACCAGCAGCAGCGAGCGCGGCTTCAGCCTGCGCACCAGCGCCGCCAGCGTGTCTTCGCCGGCCACCGGCTTCAGGCCGAGCGTACCGGCGATCAGCGRGGCGATCTGCGCGCCGTCGGTCAGCGGTGCGAGGTCGATCCACCAGCTGCCGTCGCGGTGGCGGGCGCGGCGCCGCGCGGCGGCGGCCATCGCGAGGTGGGTCTTGCCGACACCGGGGCCGCCGCACACCGTCACCAGCGGGTGGGCGTCGAGCAGCGCCCCCAGTTCGGCCAGCTCGGCCGTGCGGCCGATCAGGGCCGGGGTGCGGGCCGGCAGGTTGCCGGGCGGCTCGTCCGATTCGCCGGATTCGCGGCCGGCAACGGCGGGCTGCGCGGCACCGCGCGACACCTCGAGCGCGAAGCGGTAGCCGCAGCCGGCGATGGTCGAGATCGCCGGCGCGCCCAGCAGCTTGCGCAGCTGCGCCACGTGCACCGCGATGTTGTTCTCCTCCACGACGAGGCCGGCCCAGACGAGCTGCATCAGCTCGTCCTTCGACACCAGCTGCCCGGCGCGCTCGACCAGCGCGACCAGCACGCCGAACGCGCGGGCGGTGAGCGTCAGCGGCTGGCCGTGGCGCAGCAGCAGGCGCTGCCCGGGCTGCAGCTCGAAGTCGCCGAAGCGGTACAGGACGGTGGGCGCGGGCATGGCGGTTCGCTCCTCGGGTGGCGGCGCGCCGGCGGGAATTCATGCGGAATTCAGACGCGCTTGATGACCGTGCCGGGCCCCGTTCGGGAGCATGGGACACCTCAACCCCGCAGGAGTGCGACATGCCCAGGTTCGTGATCGAGAGAGACATCCCCGGCGCCGGCCAGCTTACACCGCAGGACCTGAAGGCCATATCCCGAAAATCATGCGGCGTGCTCAACAGCATGGGCCCCAGCATCCAGTGGGTGCACAGCTACGTGACCGACGACCGCCTCTACTGCATCTACCAGGCGCCGGATGCCGCCGCGGTGCGCCGCCATGCGGAGCTGGGCGGGTTTCCGGCGAACCGGGTCTCGCAGGTGCGCTCGGTGATCGAGCCGGCGACGGCGGAGTGAGCCTCGTGTGAAGTCGCCCGGCGCGGCACCGATCTTGCGTGACCGCGCCGATGGACATCGACTTCCGCGAGCTCGGCGCCTACGAGCGCTACAAGCTGATGGCCAGCCTGATCGTGCCGCGGCCGATCGCGCTGGTCACCACGCTCGGCGCCGACGGCGTCGTCAACGCCGCGCCGTTCAGCATGTTCAACATGCTGGGCGAAGACCCGCCGCTGGTGTTCATCAGCGTCAACCGGCTGCACGACGGCCGCTTGAAGGACACCGCGGCCAACATCCTGCGCAGCCGCGAGTTCGTCGTGCACCTGACCGACGAGGCGATGAGCGCGCAGATGCACGCCTGCGGCAGCGCGCTGCCGCCGCACCAGAGCGAGCTCGACCATGCCGGGCTCACGGCGCTGCCGTCGCGCTGCGTCGCGCCGCCGCGCATCGCGCAGGCGCCGGTGGCGTTCGAGTGCGTGCTGCACGAGACGCTGGAGACCGACAGCCGCTACGTCTTCCTCGGCCGCATCCTGTGGCTCACGGTGCGCGACGGCCTGGTCGACGCCGAGCGCTGGCGCGTGCGCCTGCAGGACTACCACCCGGTGGGCCGCTTCGGTGCGAGCTTCTACGTGACGACGAACGAGCGCTTCGCGATCGACGACGTGCGCGCCAACGCGATCGACGAGCTCTGACCTGCCTTCAGCGCTGGAAGATCGCCTTGGTCTCGCCATCGATCGGTGCCGAGGTGTGCTGGTGGACAATTTTCCAGTCGTCGCCCTGGCGGGCCAGGGCCATCGTGATGCGGTTGCTCATTGAGCGCAAGGTGGCGCCGCCGGTGTCGATCGCGGCGAACGAGACGAAGGCGTGCAGCACGGCGAGGTCCTGCGCCACCCGGGTTCGCACCTCGCTGAAGGCCACGGTGACGCGCTCGTCGTGCAGCGAGYCGAACCAGCCCTGCACCATCTCGCGCCACGGCTGGCGTCCGTCATGGGACCAGCGGTTCCACATGTCGAACACCCGCACGTCGGCAGCGTAGAGCGCCACGAAGGCCTCGACATCCTTGGCGAGGACGGATTCCGCGTAGCGGAGCAGAAGCTGCCGGATCGCGGCGGGGGTGTCGGCGTCGGTGCCGGTGCCTGAACGGGTCATCGATGTCTCCTGGCATGAAGTGGTGGGTCTGCAGACGACGATCGGCGCGGTGCGAAATCGACAATGGGCTCATCCCGGCGGCGAAGCCTTCAGCACCTCGACGACGAACTCGATGAAGGCGCGCACCTTGGCCGCCGGCCATTGGCGTGACGGGTAGAGCGCATACAGCGGGAAGCGCTCGTCGGGCCAGTCGGGGAACAGGTCGACGAGCTGCCCGCGGTCGAGCTGCTCCTGGATGCCGATCGCCTTGATCTGCGCGATGCCGGTGCCGGCGAGGCAGGTCGCGAGCAGCGTGCCGGGGTCGGTCAGCATCAGGCGGCCGGCGGTCGGCACCTTCAGGTGCTTGCGGCCGCGCAGGAACTCCCAGGCGAACGGCTGGCCGGTGGCCATGTCACGCACCTGGATGCAGGCGTGCTGCGCCAGGTCGCCGGGCGTGGCCGGGCGGCCGTGCTGCTTCAGGT
>NZ_JBFUCB010000670.1:0-3154 GCF_056405435.1 Rhizobacter sp. P1_G5
CGGGAGGATCGAATGAAGTGGCTGTACTTCGCGTGGCTCAACACGCTGCGCAACCGGCGCCGCTCGCTGGTCACCGTGGGCATCGCGGCGCTCGGCACCGCGGCCATCCTGCTGGCCGGCGGCTTCGCGCTGTCGACGTACCACGCGCTGGCGCAGGCCGCGGCGCGCAGCACCGGGCACCTGGTGATCGGCCAGCCGGCGCAGTTCACGACCGATGA
Organism: Rhizobacter sp. P1_G5; assembly: GCF_056405435.1. Lineage (NCBI taxonomy): Bacteria > Pseudomonadati > Pseudomonadota > Betaproteobacteria > Burkholderiales > Sphaerotilaceae > Rhizobacter > Rhizobacter sp. P1_G5. The sequence goes on from NZ_JBFUCB010000670.1 coordinate 219, forward strand.
GGACACGCCGCTGCAGCACGGCCTCGACGATGTCGCCGCCTTGCGCGCCCGGCTGCTGGCGGACCGCGCGGTGCGCCAGGTGCTGCCGCGCGTGGAGTTCAGCGGCCTGATCAGCAACGGCGACAAGTCGACCGTGATGATGGCCCACGGTGTCGACCCCGACGGCGAGTTCTCGGTGAAGGGCCCGTTCCTCACGATGACGGCCGGCGACGTGCTGTACAGCGCCGACCGCGCCGAGGTGATGCTCGGCGACGGTCTCGCGCGCAGCCTGAAGGCCCGGCCCGGCAGCAGCCTGACGCTGCTCGCGAGCACCACCGACGGCGCGCTGAACGCGCTGGACGTGCGCGTGAAGGGCGTGTTCTCGACCGGCGTGCCGGAGATCGACAAGCGCCTCGTCTACACCGACCTTGCGACCGCGCAGAAGCTGCTGAACACCACACGGGTATCGACGCTCGGCGTGTTCCTCGACCGCATGGACTCGACCGGGCCGGCGCGCGAGCGCATGGCCGCCCTGTTCCCGTCACTCACGGTGCAGACCTGGCTCGACCAGGCCTTCTTCTACCGCTCGGTGCGCGATCTCTACAACCGCATCTTCGGCGCGCTCGGGCTGATCATCGGCGTGATCGTGGTGTTCGTCGTCGCGAACGCGATGGCGATGGCCATCATCGAGCGCACGCGCGAGATCGGCACGCTGCGCGCGCTCGGCACGCTGCCGTCGCAACTGCTGCGCACGCTGGCGCTGGAGGGCATGCTGCTCGGCGGTGCCGGCGCGCTGCTCGGCGCCGCGCTGGCCGGCGCGATCTCGCTGCTGCTGTACGTGGTGCCGGTGCAGATGCCGCCGCCGCCCGGCCGCTCCAGCGGCTACCCGCTGACGATCGAGGTCGATCCGCTGATGTTCGCCGCCACCGTGCTCGCGATGCTGCTGCTCGCGATGGCTGCGGCCGCGCTGGTCGCCCGCAGGACCGTCCACACGCCGGTGGTGGATGCGCTGGCCCACACCTGAAGGGACTCAACATGAAACGCCTCCTCGCGATCGTGCTCGGGCTGCTGGCCACGTTGGCCCAGGCCCAGGACATCGTCCCGCTGCTGAAGGMCGCCGACCGCTTCCGCATGGGCAGCGACAACCTGCAGGTCGACACGCTGATCAGCGTCTTCAACACCGATGGCTCGCCCGACAAGGAGCGGCGTTACACCGTCTTCGCGCAGGCCGGCCACCGCTCGCTGGTGCTGATGCGCAGCCCGGCCGAGAAGGGCCAGAAGGTGCTGATGCTCGGCGACGACTTCTGGCTGCTGATGCCCGGCAGCCAGCGCCCGCTGCGCATCACGCCGATGCAGAAGCTGCTGGGCGATGCGTCGACCGGCGACATCGCGACGCTCAGCTGGGCCGACGACTACGGCGGCCGCGTCATCGGCGAGGAGCGCTGCGGCGAGGTGGCCTGCCTGCACCTGAGCCTGGCGGCCAACCGCAAGGGCGTCACCTACCAGCGCATCGAACTGTGGCTGGGCACGAAGCTGCACGAGCCGCTGAAGGCCGAGCTGTACGTGCAGTCGGACAAGCTCGCGAAGCAGGCGGGCTTCGTGCTCGACGCGCCGGCCGCGCCGACGCGGGTGACCGAGATGGTGCTGCGCGACCAGCTGAGCAACCACAAGGAGACGCGGGTGCGCTACGTGTCGCGCGCGCCGCGCGACGTGCCGGAGGCCTGGCTGAACCCGATGTTCCTCGCGCGCAACCCGACGTTGGACTGAAATGCGGCGCTTCGTGGGGATCGCGGCGCTGTGGGCGCTCGCGGGCGGCGCCGTGGCCGCCGACGAGTTCAGCGGCCAGCTGCGCGCGCACCGCGAGCAGGTGGAGGGCATCGCACCGCCCGGCACCGACACGCTCGAGACCGAACTGCGCGGCCACTGGAAGGCGCTCAGCGGCAACGTCGTCTTCACGCAGCAGCGGCCCGACGGCGGGGCATGGCACGGCGATGCCGCCGTCAACGAGCTGTATGCGTCGGGCGACGCGCTGGGCTGGCAGTGGAGCGGCGGCCGCAAGATCGTCGCGTGGGACGTCGGCTACGGCTTCCGGCCGAACGACGTGGTGCAGCAGGAGCAGCGCCGCACGCTGCTCGCGACCACGCCGCGGGGCCGCGGCGTGGTGCAGGCCGAGCACTTCGATGCCGACACCGCGTGGACGCTGGTCTGGGTCAACCCGCGCAGCGATGCGCGCRCGGGTGGCGATGAAGAGGCGTTCGCCGCGCGCGTGTACCGGCGCGTCGGGTCGGCCGACTGGCACGGCTTTGCACGCGTCGGCGCGCGCTCGCGCGGCAGCATGGGCGCCGCCACGTCGTGGGTCGCGACCGACAGCCTCGAGCTGCACGCCTCGCTGCGGCGTGCGCAGCAGGCACCGCCGGCACCGGACATCACGCAAGCATTGGCCGGCGCCACCTGGACCGGCGAGAGCAAGCTCAGCCTGACGGCCGAGGTGTGGTCCGACGGTCTCGCCGCGGCACCTCAACCCCGCAGAAATGTGTATCTGCGTGCAGCTTGGGAGCACGAAGGCTGGCAACCTGTGGTCGACTTGCTGCTGGTGCCGGCCGACCGCGGCCGGATCACCACCGCGGCGCTCGGCTGGCAGGGCGACCGCTGGCGTTTCGATGCCGGCCTGCGCTGGTTCGGCGGGCCGCCGACCGCTGCCATCGCGCGGCTGCCGACGCGGCGGATCGCCTTTGTTGCAGGCACCTGGCCGTTTTGAAGGGCGCCCCGCTCCGGGATCTCCGCGCTTCACACCGCTCGTTACTGGTATTACTATGGTATTGCCTGGTAGCGTATTGGTTCCATGCGCCAATCGGGCATCGCCGTCCCGCCGCGCAGGTGGGGTTCATCGACTTGCCGAGGGAGATCCCACCATGTTCAACGCCCCGCACAAGCTGCGCCTGCTGGCCGCGCTGGCG
>NZ_JBFUCB010000671.1:0-3150 GCF_056405435.1 Rhizobacter sp. P1_G5
GTGGGCGACAGGGCCGCCGCGCGCGCCAGCGTCGTCGCGCTGCGCTGCGCGACCAGCGGCGCGCGCGCCCACAGCGCGATGCCGGTGCCCGGCACCAGGTCGACCTGCGCGCGCGTCGCGGCCCAGGCCTGCTCGAACGCGACCGGCAGGTTCCAGGCCTGCGCCGCGAGCTGCGCATACAGCGTCTCGAAGAAGTACTCGGCCAGCGCATCGTCGAACGTATCCTGGAAGCCCATCGCCGCCAGCACGCCGGCCGGCAGCAGCTGCGGCGCAATGCGGGCCGCGGAGTTCCACAGGTTCAGGCCGACGAAGAACGGCCGGTGCCGGCCGCCGCCGGTCAGCGCATGGGCCAGCTCGGGCGGCGCCACCATCACCGGCAGGCCGTCGCTGCGGCGCATCAGGACACCGTCGACGACGCCCTTGTCGTCGCGCTGCCAGTCGGCGGCACTGCGCTGCTCGTCGCGCAGCGTCACCGCCACGTCGGTGCCGGTGCCACCGTTCGCAAGCTTCGCGATGCCCTCGTGGTTGTCGAAGCCGCAGAGGTGCACGATCTCCGGCCGGAACGCCGCGCACAGCGCCGTCAGCTCGGCGAGCGTCGGGTTCACGGCCACGCGCCAGCGCGGGTCGTCGCCGGCCAGCCCGAAGGCGCGGCGCACGCGCTCGGTCTCGTCGCCCGCGTCATAGGCCTGGGCCAGCGCGCCGGGCAGCGACTGCACGACCAGCACCCGGCCGTCCATGCGGCGCCCGGGCAGCGGTGGCGCGTCGACAGGGTCGAGCTGCCGCATCACCGTCAGCCCCGATCCGGACGCCCCCATGCGCCGGTAGCGCCGCGTGGCGCGCGACAGCACGAACTCCCACGGGAAGATGCGGCCTTCCCAGCCGACGCTCTCGGACTCGAACGGCATCGTCACGACGACGCGCCCGGCCTGCGCGATCTCGCGCAGCGCCTCGTCCGTCAGGCCGAAGGCCGCCAGCGTCGCGGTGGCATCGGCCTGGTGGCGATCGGCCACGTCGGGCATGTCGCGCCAGCGCTCGCGGCTGCGCAGCACGTAGCTCCAGCGCAGCGCCTCGTTGGCCAGCGAACGCGGCCGCGCCACGCCGGCCGGCGCCGCGCCGGGCCCGCCGAGCAGGTAGCGCCGCGTGGCGGTGACGATCTGGATGCGGGGCAGGAAGCCGTCGGCTTCGTTTCGCGGGGGCATGGGGTTCTCCGGTTCGCCGGTGCTCGGGGGCAGGCCGCGCGCAGTCTATCGGGATGCGATGGCGCCGCGCTGGTAATATACGAACCATATATGATCCATACATTCATGGCGAGAACCCGATGGGCATCGTGAAGATTTCAGACCAGATGCATGACAACCTGCGCAGCGCGAGCGATGCGCTGAGCCGCTCGATCAACGCGCAGGCCGAGCACTGGATGCGCGTGGGCATGCTGGCCGAGCTGCACCCCGCGCTGAGCTACGGCGACATCTGCCAGATGATGCTGCGCGCCGCGCAGTCGAAGGAGCCGGCGCTGTCGTTCGTGAAGCCGGAACCGCCGCGGGCGGCCACGCTGCGCGCACCGCGGAGGGTGGCCCGATGAACCGCACGGCGAATGGCCAGAGCGCGCGCCCGGCGCGCCACGTCAAGTTCCACCCGCCCGCCGATCTCGCGATGGCGCGCGCCGCCGGCGCGCTGGCCGCCGAGGTGCTGCAGATGATCGCGCCGCACGTGAAGGCCGGCATCAGCACCGGCGAGCTCGACCGGCTGTGCCACGAGCACATCGTGCAGGTGCAGAAGGCGATTCCGGCCAACGTCGGCTACCACGGCTACACGAAGACGATCTGCGCCTCGGTCAACGAGGTGGTGTGCCACGGCATCCCGTCGGAAGGCGAGGTGCTGCGCGATGGCGACATCGTCAACATCGACGTCGCGGTGATCCGCGACGGCTGGTACGGCGACACCAGCCGCAGCTTCCTGGTCGGCGAGGTGTCGCCGCTCGCGCGCCGGCTGGTCGACACCACCTACGAGGCGATGCGCGCCGGCATCCGCGCGGTGCGCCCGGGCGCGACGCTCGGCGATGTCGGCCACGCGATCCAGTCGGTGGCGCAGCGCGAGGGTTTCAGCGTCGTGCGCGAGTACTGCGGCCACGGCATYGGCCGCATCTACCACGACGAGCCGACGGTCGCGCACTACGGCCAGCCCGGCCAGGGGCTGCGGCTCGCGCCGGGCATGGTGTTCACGATCGAGCCGATGCTGAACGCCGGCAAGGCCGGCACGCGCACGCTGCCCGACGGCTGGACGGTGGTCACGCGCGACCGCTCGCTGTCGGCGCAGTGGGAGCACATGGTCACGGTGACCGAGAGCGGCGTCGAGGTGCTGACGCCGTGGCCGGAAGGGACCGGCGCCTACCCCGCGGTTCCGTAGGGCCGAGCGCCGGGCCGCCCCAAGCCGGCCCGCATCCCCCCGGGGGATCGACCGGCGTACCCGCCGGTCGAGGGGTCGTCATGCCCCTTCAGGGCACCAGCGAATGCACCCACGCCGACACCGGGTTGCCGCGGATCATCAGCCGGTTGCGCGCGAGGCATTCGAACTGCGCGCCGAGCTTGCGGGCGACCGCAAGGCTCGGCTCGTTGCCTTCGGCGACGACGATCTCGATGCGCTGGAAACCCAGTGCGCTGAAACCATAGCTGGCCAGCGAACGCGCGGCGCGGGTCGCGATGCCTTGCCCCTGGGCCGACTGGCGGACCCAGTAGCCGAGGTTGCAGACCCGGTGGATGGTGTTGAACTGGTTGAGCCCGGCGCCGCCGACCAGCCGGCCGCTGCGCTCGTCGAACAGCCCGAACTCGCAGGCCTGGCCTTGTGCCAGGCTGTCGGCGCAGTCATCGGCCCAGTCGATCGCGTCGCGCACGCCGTAGCCGGGGTGGCACCAATCCATCCAGCGGCCGATCGTGCCGATCGATTCGCGGACGGCTTCGGCCATCGCGCGGGCGTCGTCGCGCGTCCAGGGGCGAAGCACCATGCCGTCGAAGCGCAGGGGCTCCATCGGATCGCGCGTGTCGATGCGGCGCGAGGCGGTGTCACCCATCTCGAGCTGCCAGGGCGCAGCGGCCAGTGGCGCAGCCTCGGTGGGCGGCAGGGTGTCGTCGACGACACGTCCACTCTGACTGAAAT
>NZ_JBFUCB010000672.1:0-3147 GCF_056405435.1 Rhizobacter sp. P1_G5
CTGCGGGGTCAGTCGGGGCGGCTCACCGCGGCGATGGGATCGTTCCGCGTCAATGCGTAGGCCCCTTCAGGGGCGACCGGCGTGGCAAAGGCGCGTGGGGTTGATCCCCAGGCCTATTGCGCGCGCAGTGCGGCCAGCCGTCGATGCGTGCCGGGGTGCGTCGCCGTGTCCTTCGTCACGCCGAGCCGCATGAAGGCCGAGATCACCGTGTCGCGCGGCACGCCCATCCCTTCCAGCGTGCGCAGCGCAAACGCATCGGCCTCGTACTCCTGCTGGTAGGCCAGGCCCGACGCCTCGCGCCCCAACCGGCCGGCGACCGGGTCGGTCTGGTCCGGGGTGACGCTGCCGGGCACCCATTTCTGGTACATCACGCCCATTTGCGCCCAGTGCGCCAGCGCCACATGACCCAATTCGTGCGCCAGCACGAACAGCCTGCCTTCCTCGGGCCAGTCGCCCAGCGATTCGTTGGCGATCACGACACGGCCGTGCAGCGTTTCAGCCACCACCTCGCCACGCACCACGCGCAACTCGGCAGCCCCCTCCAGCCCCAGCCGGCGCGCGAGCATCTCGAAGCTGTCGCGCAGCTTCTGCGCCCGTTCGCTCTCGACCGGCGCCGGCGACATGCGCTCCAGGCGCACGCTTTGCGAGCGCTCCAGCACCTGCGTGATGTCCTCGCCGTGCGCGACGCCCGCCGCCAGTGCAACCCCGATCAACAGCCAGCCCCGCATCGACGACTCTCCTGCCCGGACCCGAACTGCAGGCCCTTGTGAGCAATTACGGCGCAAGAAATGGGCCTGATTCAAGGGTTTACCCTTGATCCTCACGCGAATCGGGGGGACGCCGTGCCGCAGTGCACGGGCAAACGCGGTGCCATGTGTCCACTTCAAGCCTGGATCAGCCCCCAGTGCAGCGCCACCAGCGTCAGCTCGGACTGGTTGCCGGCACCGAGCTTCTGCTTCACGTGGTACAGGTGCGTGCCCACCGTGCTCGGCGACAGGTTCAGGTTGGCGGCGATCTGCGCCACGGTCAGGCCGCGCGCGAGCTGGATGAACACCGAGAACTCGCGTTCGCTGAGGGCTTCGGCCGGGTTCGTGTCGCCCTTCATCTGGGCCAGCGCCAGCACCTGGGCGGTCTGCGCGTCCACATAGGGGCGATGTTCGGCCACCGCGGTGACGGCCGCGATCAACGCTTCCGGCGCGCCGCGCTTGGTCAGGTAGCCGAGCGCGCCGGCCTGCATCACCCGCCGCGGGTGAGCAGTGTCCTCGTGCGCCGACAGCACCAGCACGCGGGCCTTCGGGTCCTGCGCCAGCAGCCGCCGCACGGCCTCGAGCCCACCCATGCCGGGCATCGACAGATCCATCACCACCACGTCGGGCTGGAGCTTCGGGTAATCGGCACACGCCTGTTCGCCGGTGTCGGCCTCGGCCACGACCTCGATGCCGGCATCGGCCAGCAGCATCCGAAAGCCCATGCGCACCAGCGCGTGGTCGTCGACGAGCATCACTCGGATCATGCGGGGGTCACCTCGGTGGGTTGCGGCGTGGGTGGGGGCAGGCGCACCGTCAGGCGCACGCCGCGCGGGGCGATGGACACGAGCTCGAAGCTGCCGCCCAGGCCCTGCACCCGTTCGGCCAGCCAGCGCAGGCCGTGGTGGCCCTTCTTGTCCGCCCAGTCGGGCGACAAGCCGACACCGTCATCGACGAGTTCGAGCAGGATGCCGTCGGCCGCAGCGCGCAGCCGCACGCCGACCCGCTGCGCCTGGCCATGGCGCAGCGCGTTCGTCAGGCCTTCCTGCGCGGCGCGGTACAGCGCGAGCGCCGCCTCGCTGCCGAGCTGCACGCCGTCCATCTCGGACTGCAGCTCGATCTGCACGCCGGGCTGGCTGCGGCGCGTGCGCTCGGCCAGGTCGGCCAGCGCCTCGGCGAGCCCGAAGTTGTCGAGCACCAGCGGCGCGAGGCGCGGGATGATGCCGTGCATCGCGTCGTACAGGCGCGACGACTCGTCGGCGATCAGGCGCGCCGCCTGCTCGGCCTGCGGATCGAGCGTGCGCATGCGCTGCGCGATCGACAGCGCCATGCTGCGCATCGCCGTCACCGACTGGCCCAGCTCGTCATGCAGCTCGCGCGCGATCAGGTGGCGCTCCTGTTCGATCTGGTGGTCGACCCAGCGCGTCAGCTCGCGGCTCTCCGACAGCTGCAGCTCGGCGCGCACCGCACGGCGCTCGGTCTCGATGTGGCCTTGCAGCATGCCGACCATGCGGTTGAAGGCCTTGCCGATGGTGCCGGCCTCGGCACCGGGCAGCGGCGGCAGCGACACATCGAAGCGGCCGCCTTCCAGCTGGTTCAGCGCCGCGACGATCTGGCCGAACGGCCGCAGCGTGCGCCCGACCAGCCAGTACACCAGCCCGTTGAGGACCACCAGCATCACGACGGCGCCGAACACCAGCGTGATGGCCTCGTCCCACGCGTCGAGCACGGCGCGCGATGCGTTCGCCTGCACCTTCAGCCGGCCGTCGGGCAGGTCCAGCGACTGCACGGCCGGCGGCGGCGCGACCAGCGCGTCGAACCAGTCGGGCGCATCGCGGCCCGGCTTGTAGGGCGACGGCGGCGAGGCATAGAGCACGGCGCCCTGCCGGTCGAGCAGCGTGATGTCGTTCGAGCGCACGCGGCCCATGCCCTGCAGGAAGGCCAGCACCGCCGGCGTGCCCTGGGCCGCGTAGCGCCACACGGTGCGGTTCAGGAACTGCGAGGCCACGCGGTTGGCGGCCACCACCTCCTCGTTCACCGACGCGCGCATGCTGCGCACTTCCAGGCCCATCAYCACGAACAGGAACAACAGCGTCAGCAGCCCGACGATCAGGTGGATCTTGAGCCGTAAGCTCATGACGGCCAGCCGTCCAGCGCCTCGACCATCGCGCGCACCATCGCCGGATGGGTCGGGTCGTGGCCGGCGCCCTCGATGAGGCGCAGGCGGCTGTGCGRCAGGCGCTGGTGCAGCGCGAGCGCGCCCTCGGGCCGGCAGATGCGGTCTTCGCTGCCGTGCAGCAGCAGCGTCGGCACGGCCGGCAGGCGATCGCAACGATCCAGCAGCGGCGGCTCATCGAGCCAGCAGCGGTGCAGCAGGTAGTGGCTCTGCACGCGGTAGCGG
>NZ_JBFUCB010000673.1:0-3142 GCF_056405435.1 Rhizobacter sp. P1_G5
GAGCTGGCCGGCATCGTGATGCGGCGCCCCGATGCGGCACACACGGACGAGGCGCGAAACGAGCGGCGCTAAACTGCGCCCATGAACGACGAGCGAAGCAGGGTCAGGATCGAACTGGCCGACCGGGCCTACGACATCGCGATCGGCTGCGGCCTGTTGTCGGACCGCGACGTGTTGCAAGGCCTGCCGCAGGGCAGCAGTGCCGTCATCGTGACGAACCCGACCGTGGCGCCCTTGTATGCGCAGCGGCTGCAGAATCTGCTGAGGCAGCACATTGCCCACTGCCTGCTGGTCGAACTGCCGGATGGCGAGATCCACAAGGACTGGAGTTCGCTGGAGCGCATCTTCGGCGCGTTGCTGCGTGCCGGCGCCGATCGCAAGACGATGCTCTATGCGTTGGGCGGCGGCGTGGTCGGCGACATCACCGGCTTCGCGGCGGCCTGCTACATGCGCGGCATCCCCTTCGTCCAGGTCCCGACAACGTTGCTGGCGCAGGTGGATTCGTCGGTCGGCGGCAAGACCGCGATCAACCATCCGCTGGGCAAGAACATGATCGGCGCGTTCTACCAGCCGCTGCGCGTGATCGCCGACCTGGACACGCTCGACACGCTTCCTGACCRCGAGATCTCGGCCGGGCTGGCCGAGGTCATCAAGTACGGCCCGATCGCCGACGATGCCTTTCTCGGCTGGATCGAAGACCACCTCGACGCGCTGCTCGCGCGCGACAAGAAGGCGCTGGCCCATGCCGTCAAGCGCTCGTGCGAGATCAAGGCCTGGGTCGTCGGCCAGGACGAGCGCGAAACCGGCCTGCGCGCGATCCTGAACTTCGGCCACACCTTCGGCCATGCGATCGAGGCCGGGCTCGGGTTCGGAACCTGGCTGCATGGCGAGGCTGTCGGCTGCGGGATGGTGATGGCGGCCGACCTGTCGCACCGCCTCGGCCTGATCGACGCGGCGTATGCGCAGCGCATCACCCGGCTGGTCGAGCGCGCGCGCCTGCCGATCCGTGGCCCGCAACTCGGTGCCGACCGCTACCTCGAGCTGATGCGCGTCGACAAGAAGTCCGAGGCCGGCGAGATCCGCTTCGTCGTGATCGAGGCGCCGGGCCGCGCCGCGCTGCGGCCGGTACCCGACGACATCGTGCGCGAGGTGCTGGCGGCCCACGCTGCCTGAGCCATGTCGGCCCCGCGTCCGGCCGGAGCATGGCAGCCGTATGCCTGCGACCCGCAGCACAGCGGCGGTCGCCGGCTGCACGAGTCGCCCGCGCCCACGCGCAGCGAGTACCAGCGCGACCGCGATCGCATCGTGCACTGCACCGCCTTTCGCCGGCTGGTCTACAAGACGCAGGTGTTCCTGAACCACGAAGGCGACCTGTTCCGCACCCGGCTGACCCATTCGCTGGAGGTGGCCCAGCTCGGCCGCTCGATCGCGCGCAGCCTCGGCCTGAACGAGGACCTGGTCGAAGCCATCGCGCTGGCCCACGACCTCGGCCACACACCGTTCGGCCACGCCGGCCAGGATGCGTTGAACGACTGCCTGCAGGCGGTGGATCCGCACAGCGGCGGCTTCGAGCACAACCTGCAGAGCCTGCGCGTCGTGGATTCGCTCGAAGAGCGTTACCCGCACTTCGACGGGCTGAACCTGACGCTGGAAACCCGGGAGGGGATCCTGAAGCACTGCTCCGGCCCGGCCGCCGCACGGCTCGAGGCCAGGGAGCCGAACGGTGTCGCGCACCGCTTCGTCGCGCGGCTGCGCCCGGGCCTGGAAGCCCAGCTGTGCAACCTGGCGGACGAGATCGCCTACAACGCGCACGATGTGGATGACGGCGTGCGTTCCGGCCTGCTGAAGCTCGAGCAACTCGACGACGTGCCGCTGTTCGCGCGCTACAAGGCCGAATCGCTGGCAGCCCACCCCGGCCTGCGCGGCAAGCGGCTGCTTTTCGAGAGCATCCGCCGCATGCTCTCGGCCCAGGTCTACGACGTGCTCGACGCCAGCGCCGCGGCGATCGCACAGCACGGTCCGCGCAGCGTGGCAGACGTTCGCCGGGCGCCGCCGCTGATCTGCTTCAGCGCGCAGATGGCAGCCGACAGCGTCGAGCTGAAGCGCTTCCTGCGGCACAACCTCTACCGGCATCCGCAGGTCGTGGCGACCACCGACCGGGCCAAGCAGGTGGTGCGCGAGCTGTTCGCGATCTACCGCGCTGCGCCGCAGGAGTGGATACCGCCCGGCGAATCGCGCACGGCCGGGCTGCGGCAACTGGCCGACTACATCGCAGGGATGACCGATCGCTACGCGCTGCGCGAGCACGAGCGCCTGACCGGCCGGCGGCTGTTCGACTGAGCCATGGCGCGCCTCGCCCGCCTGTGCATTCCCGGCCACCCGCACCTCGTGCAGCAGCGCGGGCACAACGGCCAGCCGGTGTTCATCGACGAGGCTGACATCCAGGGCTTCCTGCGGATGCTGGCCGAGGCTGTGAAGGCGAGCGGCGTCGCGGTCCATGCCTACGGATTGGCGGCGGGCGAAGTGCACCTGCTCGCAACACCCTCCGCTGCGGATTCGCTGAGCCGGCTGATGCAGGCCATCGGCCGCCAGCACGGCCAGGCATTCAACCGCCGGCATGGCCGTTCCGGCAGCCTGTGGGATGGCCGCTTCCGTACCGCCCCGATCGAGGGGGAACGGCACTTGCTTGCTGCCATGCGCTATGTCGAGTCGGCCGTGCCGGACCTGCGCGCCTCGAGTGCGCCGCACCACCTTGGGCAGGCGACCGATCCCGTGGTAAGCGACCACTCCCTTTATTGGGCCTTGGGTAACACGCCATTCGACCGGGAGATGAAATACCGGACATGGTTCGAGCAGGGCACTTCATCGGCCGAGGCCGAGCGCTTCCGGCGTGCCACCACGCAAGGATGGCCGCTCGGCGAGGCGTCGTTCATCGACAGCCTGTCCCTGGTGACGAGCCGCCGCTTGGTGGCCCGCCCCCGGGGACGGCCGCCGAAAGCTGCCATTTGATGTGTCCCCATTTATAAGGTCGATGAATCGATCGACACATCGAAAGGTGTCTGACCCTATTTATTTCGATTGAAGCCCCTGTTGCACTGCAGTATTCTTCGCGTCCATTCCAGATTTCCGGACGGAGCACGCC